>CADBQF010000339.1 GCA_902796705.1 Ruminococcus flavefaciens | reverse complement strand
TCGTAGCCTGCCTGATATCCTTCATACTGCGGCTGAGGCTGAACGGGTATCTGCTCCGGTGCTTTCGAGGCTGAACCGGGTATGCCGCTGTATGTGCCGTTTTTGAGAGCTTCGAGGTCTGCGAGCATCTCGTCTATCGTCTGGTATCTTACCGCCGGATCGAACTCGCACGCATGGAGGATTATCCCTGCAAAGTCGGGCGAGCCGTTCCTCGGCATCGGGAGAGGTTCTCCCCTCATTCGCCTGTCGATAGCTTCTTCCGTCGAATCGGATATCTCCTCGAACGGGAAGTAATAGTTGTTCATGAGCTGATAAAGGCATATTCCGAACGAATAGATATCAGCCTGTTTTGTATACTCTGTCTCAACACCTATCTTTGCACGGTATATCTCAGGGGCGATGTAGCCCTCTGTTCCGGCGAAAGAGCGTGCGGAGAACGACTTCTTCGATATATTGAAATCACCGAGCTTGAACGTTCCGTCAGGGCCGACGAAGAAATTTGCCGGCTTAATGTCACGGTGGATTATATCCTGCGAATGGGCTGCCTGTATCGCCTTTGAGATCTGGCGTGCGAATTTCTGGATATTCTCCTCCGAGAGGTCGAGCTGTCTGCTCCTCATGAGCTTTTGCAGGCAGTCGAGGTACTCCATTCTGATAATGAGACAATAGCCGATCTTGCGTCCCTCATGTTCTATGGGGAAGATATCCTCGTCCTGATAGCCGACTATGTAGCGGCAGTCTTTGAGGTTGTACATGATCGTAGTCTCATTAACGGCTTCAAGACGCTTTTTTTCGAGCTGTTCCTCTATCCTCGCATCGTCGTCTATGAGGACATCACCGAGTGTGACGGGTTCTATTTTAAGTGCGGAAACGTCCGTCCTGCCGCCTCTCTCGGCTTCGATACGGTAAACAACAGACGAAGCACCGCTGCCGATCTCTTCTTTTATATACCAGTTGCTCCAGAGCGGCTGCTTTATCTGCCCAAGAACTATCTTGAATATATCTTCCATTAAAAATCCTCACCTGCTTCGTTTGTTTTGCTTTGTTCTCCGGGGGACTCTGTCCCCCTCCCCCCCTGCAAGGGGGATATTATCCCCCTTGACTCCCGGAGCGTGCTGCCTTTTTTGCTTAGGCTCAGTATTTTAAGAACGGGGAGTAAAACTTCGCTTGCTTGTTTTACTCTGTCCTCCTCACCCCATGCAAGGGGATATCATCGCCCTTGACTCCGGAGTGTGCCGCTTTCGGCGGTCTTATTTTCTCTTGTTGACTTTTTCTACCCATTCACGGTCATATGCCACTATGAATCCGTTGCTTCCGTCGCCTGTCACATAGTAGCCGGTCAGCAAATTTGCCGGAATGGGAACTGTCGTCGTTTCCTCATCTTTCTGTGCAGGTACATAGTAGTATGCGTACTTTCCGGAAGGCTCATAATAATGATGATCCACGTCCGTTTTACGCACTGTCTCATAAAATTCTTTAATATCCGAAAAACCTGTTACTGCTGCCGGATAGAACATCTCATGGCGGAACAGCATACCGTATTTTCCGTCACCCTCATCTATGAAAGCGAAATTTCTCCCTTCACACTGTTCTTTCAGATATTCAGGATCACTGACACCCGAAACTACGATATAGTTTCCTGTGCTTGCAAGGTCGCCGTCTTCGGAATAGGCACTTTCGACCACTATATTATCTTCTTCGCCGGCTGCATGGGCATTGATATGACAATTGCACAGGATACCGTCAAGCAGTGAAGTATAGGCATAGCCGTTCACGTACATATTGCCGTCTGCGACTTTATAGGCGTAGTTACCGTCGCTTGTATATGAATACGAGGTTATCCTTTCAAGGCCGTTATAGAACGCCCTGTAGGAGAACAACTGGTCGTCCACGCCCTCATCAGGCACAAGGACACCCGGCTTTCCGGTAAGTTCCTCTACAAGATAGCCGTATTTATAGTAATCCGACGGGACTTGCTTTTCTTCATACTCCATTTCGCCTGAAACACTTTTGGGAGTGGGATCGTCGTCCTGCACCTGTACTGCCGGAGTGCCTTTCCTGTCCTCCTTATCGCTGTTCCTTGTGAGGAAGAATATCCCTCCTCCCACGAGAAGAACGGCTGCAGCGGCTATGGCGGCTATCTTTGCAGCCTTTCTGGAAGACTTTTTGACGCTCTGCGGAGGGTTGGTGAAAAAGACATTTTCCGTGGCTGCCGGCTGTGAGACTGTTATATTCTCTGCCGGTTTTGCATTTACGGGAGCTTCTTCCGCAGGCGGCTTCGGGAGATATACGGTCTTTTCCGTATCAGCCGGAGGCTTCGGGGGAGGCACTTCCTGAACGGGCGGAGCGGGTATCGCTTCCGGAGCCGGTCTCGTTCCGAGAGCATCGATATCCCGGAGCATATCGTCTATCGTTGCATACCTCTCAGCAGCATCGAAAGCACACGCTTTCAGTATGACCGCTGCAAACTCCGGAGATGCCTTTTTCGGCGGTGGGAGAGTTTCATCGCCTTTCAGACGGCGGTCAAGTGCCTCGTCGAGAGTGTCCATTTTATCTTCATACGGGAAGAAATAATTATTCATGAGCTGATAAAGGCATATTCCGAAAGAATAGATATCAGCCTGTCTTGTATAGGAATTCTC
>CADBQF010000338.1 GCA_902796705.1 Ruminococcus flavefaciens | reverse complement strand
GACGCTCAATATGACCGACGTTTCCGAAAAATGCGGATATATCGACAACAAGTATTTTCTCAGGCAGTTCACAGCCAATATGGGCATAACCGCACTGAAATACCGCAATCTCCTGAAAGGAAAATAATATGATAACGATAAGAGCCGCAGCGTTTTTTGCTGCGGCTCTGTTTTTATGTGTGGTCATTTAAATTTTTTTATCTTGCCGAGGACATAGCTGTTTATGAGAACCGTATCTGAAATATCAGTTTTTCCGTCCTCGTTCACATCTGCGTTGGCGAGGAGTTTTCCGTCAAGCTTTGTAATTCCGGCAGCAAGCTGCTTGGATAGTATCAGATCAAATACGTCGATGATGCCGTCTCCGCTGAGATCACCGGGAACATCGGCTTTTACTGACTGTTTCTCTGTTACGAGAACCGAATAGTTCACTACATTGAGCGAATATCCGTTTCCGCCAAGGACAGCTTTTTCGCCCTCCGGTACTGTCTTTCTGTACAGATCAAAAGTAACGCCATTTGATGAAACAGCCGTGAGTCCTGTTTTCTCAAGATCTGACATCCACGCAGGAGTTTCCGGCATACGGTTGTCAAGAGCTATATAGATATCTATATCTTCCGATGCGGTGAAAGATATCACATCACCCGTGACTCCCTTGTCGTTGCAGGAAGTGAGTATCTGCTCAGCACCTTTCAGTTCATCGGGCAGAGATGTAAATGTGAAATCTCTGTCGGCAAATATAGGTGAACCGACTGCCGCTCCGTCTAAAAGCTTATACACGTTCTGATTCGGTGTTTCTGCTGCCGAAAAACCGCTGATGAGTCTTCCGTTTACAGGAACTGCTGTTTTTCCGAAAACGAAGCTGTCAATGTTCATAAGATATCCGCTTCCTCCACGGAAGACAAGGTAAAGGCTGTGCTTTCCTGTGATATCAGGCAGATTGCACGAAACTTCCTCCCAGTCGTTCCAGCTTCCCGTTCCCTTGATATCGAGGACTGCATAGGGCGTATCTCCTATATTATCGAGATAAAGCTCTATCTGTGAGGGATTTCCGGTAATGCGGGCAGTAAAGCTCTTAGCTGTCCCGGTAAAGTCAACTGCACCGAAAGCGATATAGTCCCCGTTCTCGATGTACGCTACATGAGTTCCGCCGTCCTGTCCGTCTTCATTGCGTGTTCCTGACTGGCTCGTATAGTCCTCTGCCTGTATCGTTTCAAATGCCGATATCGCAGGCGTGCCGTTGAATTCCACGGGATCTCCGGCAAGTTCATTCAGGTACATCTCAAGATTCGTGTAATCATCAGCCGAGAGTGATACTATCCGTCCGTCAGAAGCATCTGAGAGATCAAGGCCGTGTGACTTCTCCCACTCATCGGGCATTCCGTCACGGTCTGTATCTGCCGGAGCTGTACCGCCCTTGAAATTGCTGCTCGTCGGGTAGCCGCCGACATCGTTCTGGCTGTCGATTATTCCTTTGAGTCCCTGCTTGCTTCCCTTGTAAGTGTATGTACCGTCAGTGACTTCCTTGTGATAGCGTGAATCGATATAGTCAAGCTTAGGAACGTTCGCTCCTGCTCCGGAAGTATTGTTTATAACACGCTTGTAGGCATTCTCCGCAGAATCAAGGGCGATATAGTTCGGGAAAAAGGCTGATGTGCTTTTTACGTCATTTACAGTGGAATTCTTTCCGCCTGAAACGGCTTTTCCCTTTGACCATGCGTCATCGGAAGCTTTAAGGAGCTGATTTCCGGAAGCATCGAGCATGACATTTCCTGAAACGTACATCTTCTGCATATCCGATGTGTTAAGCTCATTTCCGTCTATGGAAACTATGTGCATATTGGTATTCGACGATGCACCGGCTTTATAATAGTTATTAACGAAGTTGAGCCTTCGCACGCCGCCGTCTGTCGTTCTGTCTCTCCAGTTATAAACGACATTGTTGGAGATATCCAGAGCTCCGCCGTATGTCACGCCGTCGTTTTCCATACCGCCGGCAAGTGACCAGTTTCTTCCGGT
>CADBQF010000337.1 GCA_902796705.1 Ruminococcus flavefaciens | reverse complement strand
GCTCTTTTCGTATGCGGATATGAACGTGCCTGCGAATACTATTCCAGCCACAAGGACATCGACCTTATACTTGTCACCGATGATAAAAAAATATTCTATACAGAAGGTATCAGCAAGTCTTTTACCAATGTAAGCTCTATGGATGCAGAGGTGATAAGCTCTGACTAAAGGTGTTAAAATAACTCTGGCTGCTGTTATTGCAGTATTTATCGCTGCTGCCGTTGCAGCGTATTTCATATACCGTCCCTCAGAGAGTTCATATGTCGAGATAATCCAGAACGGCAAAGTCCTGTATACGCTCGACCTCGCAAAGGAAAAGGACAGGAGCTTTACTATAGAATATCCCGGCGGCGGCTGGAACGTCGTCACGATCAAAGACGGAAAGATCTCCGTTTCCGATGCAGACTGCCCTGACAAAACGTGTGTAAAAACAGGCGAACTGAGAGCGACAGCCGCACCTGTCGTCTGCCTTCCGCATAAGCTCGTTATAAGATATATTGATCCCGATAAGGAGTGATGATATGGATATCATTCTCGCCTCTGCTTCTCCAAGAAGGCGTGAACTCATGAAGCTCATCACGGACGATTTCACTGCCGTCAGCACTGACTGCGATGAAACTCTTCCGCCTGATATAACGGCTGTGTCCGCCTCGCAGTATCTCGCTGTACTAAAAGCAAAAGCTGCCGGTCAGAAATATCCCGGTTCGCTTATCATAGGCTGTGACACGACTGTCATCGTTGATGATACTATCCTCGGAAAACCGGCTGACAAGAACGAATGCCGCCGTTTCATGCAGATGCTTTCAGGCAGGACTCACCAGGTCATTACCGGCTGCTGTCTTCTGTACAAGGAGATGATACACTCATTTTCAGTCGCTACTGATGTGACTTTCCGTCCGCTCTCTGATGAAGAAATCGAAAAATACATCTCTACTGACGAACCTTACGACAAAGCCGGAGGCTACGGCATCCAGGGCAAGGGTGCTTTGCTCGCAAGCGGGATAAACGGTGACTTTTTCAACGTTGTAGGACTTCCTGTTTCCGCACTGGATCAGGAGCTGAATAAATTTATTAATGATATTAAGGAGAATTGATATGAACTCTACAGCTTTCCACAATGCAGATATCCTTATACCCAGAAACGAAGATATGAAGAAATGGTCTGTTATCGCCTGTGACCAGTACACAAGCGAACCCGAATACTGGGAGCAGGTCGAAAACATCGTCGGTGACTCACGTTCTACTCTCGATCTCATTCTCCCTGAGATATACCTCGAACAGGACGGCGTTGACAGGCGTATCGACAATATCCATTCCGCTATGGACAAGTATATCGCTGATGATATCTTCGATGAATACAAAAATGCTATGATCTACGTTGAGCGTGTCCAGAGCAACGGCATACTTCGCAAAGGCATCGTTGGTGCGATCGACCTCGAAAAATACGACTTCTCAAAGGGAAGCACTTCTGAGGTAAGAGCTACAGAAGCTACCGTTATCGAGCGTATCCCTCCGAGGATAAAAGTCCGTCAGGGTGCTTGCCTTGAACTTCCGCATATCATGATACTCATTGACGATCCGGCCGATACTGTCATCGGTATGCTCGACGCTAAGAAGGATTCAATGAAGAAGCTCTATGACTTTGAGCTTATGCAGAACGGCGGCTCTATCAAAGGTTATCTCATTCCGGAAGATGTTCAGGAAGAGATCGACAAAGCTCTCTCTGCCCTTGCTGATCCTGATGCTTTCTCCAAAAAGTATGACCTCAAGGATACTCCCGTTCTTCTTTACGCTATGGGTGACGGAAATCATTCTCTTGCTACAGCCAAGGAATTCTATGAACAGCTCAAAAAATCCGATCCGGACAAGGACTTCTCAAACCACCCTGCCCGCTTTGCACTTGCTGAGATAGTTGATCTTCACAGCGATGCACTTAAATTTGAGGCTATCCACAGACTTGTATACGATGTAGACTGCGATAAGCTCATGGCTGAACTCACTGAGGCACTCTCGCTCTCTGAGACAGAAGTTTCAGATCAGTATGTTATCTGTTGCGTGAACGGCACAGAGAAAAAACTCTATATCAACAAAAAGTCTTCCAACCTCTCCGTAGGCTCTCTCCAGAATTTCCTTGACGGCTATATCAAGGCAAACGGCGGAAAGATAGACTATATCCACGGAAGCGACACCGTAAAGAACCTTGCTGAAAAACACAGCGGATTCGCTTTCATTCTCCCTGATATGGATAAATCCCAGCTCTTCCCCACCGTTATCAAAGACGGTGCTTTGCCAAGAAAAACTTTCTCAATGGGACACGCTGAAGATAAGCGTTTCTATATCGAAGCAAGAAAGATAACCGAATAATATCCCTGCTTAAAAAGTTGATACTCATAAAGAAGTTTATGTCTATTATTGAGGGAAACCCTTTTGAAAAAGGGTTCTCCCTCAAACTCCCTTCCTAAAACTTTCAGCGTCAAATTTC
>CADBQF010000336.1 GCA_902796705.1 Ruminococcus flavefaciens | reverse complement strand
CGTCCCGTCAGGGGAAATTTTACGCTGAAAGTTTTAGGAAGGGAGTTTGAGGGAGAACCCTTTTTCAAAAGGGTTTTCCCCAATAGAGTATAAGTCACGTACAGGCATCGATATCATGCACAAACATATTTCCCTCCTGCCACGGGGACAGGAGGGAGGAGGAGGTCAGGCAGTATGAGCTGCGGTCGTTGTTTCAGCTTCTGCCCTTGTAAAAAACTGTGTTTCGCCGCTTTCCCATACTACGGTAAAGCTGCTGCTGTCGTTCCACGCAATAGTACCGGTGAGCTTTCTCTCAGGTTCTATGAAGTAGAGTTCGATCACGTCACCGTTTACGGCGTATTCAAAATTCTCGGTCGAATTATCGGACTTTCTCGTTATCTTTCCGCTTCTGAACTCTCCGCTGAAATAGTACATCTCCTCGGATTCGCCGGAAGAAGCGTTCCATTCGCCGGCTATGACGAAGGCATTTTCGGGAGCTTCCGGATCGCCGGCATTTTCACCGTCACCCTCAGCACCGATATCGTTCACATCTTCTGTATCCGTGGCGGACTCGGTAGTTCCCTCTTCTCCGGCGGAAGTGGTGATCTCATCATATGCCGGGACTGTGGTGATATTCTGGTCAGCGTAATAATTTCCGTTCTGTTCCTGACCGGGGATATCAACTTCCTGACCGTCATCATCGGGGACGCTGACAGACGGGAGTTCCTTCTCAGGTATCTCTGTTTCAGCGGTCACGTTGAATGCGGCTTCTGTACCGCTGGTCTTGTCGGAAGTTTTCTTATCGCTTATGAGTTCATTTTTAGCTATGAAAAGCACGCACACGGCACAGGCTGCGAGAGCTGTCAGCGAGAGTGCTGTATTTACTATCTTCCTGACAGGAGAACGTCTGTATATCTCTGTACCTGATACGGTATCGCCGCTTTCATATTCAGGTGCTTCTGCTGTTTTTTCGAGGCATCTGGATACGATACGGTCACGGGCGGCCTTATCGGGTATGTCCGAACGTTCAGAAATGAGAGTGATATCATCCTCATCTACACTTTCAAACAGGTCACGTATATATTTATCATCTTTGCTCATTTCATTCACCCTTTCCGAGCATCTGTGCTAATTTTTTTCTCGCACGAACGCTTCTTTTCTGAACCGCACCGGAAGTCATGGAGAGCTTTTTTGCTGTCTCTTTCACGGTGAGCCGATAAAAATACTGATATATTATTATCGAACTGTCAGGCTCGCCCAGCGACTGTATGATATCCCGGAGATTCTGACTCATGATATTCTGTTCTGCTTCGTTCTCTGTATCCTGTTCGTCAGGAGGAAGCTCGACTGTTTCGTCATCGATCGAACAATACATTCCCGAACGGTGCGAAAGCTGACGGAAACAGTCTATTGCACGGCGTTTTGCGATAGTACTCACGTAAGTTTTCAGGCTTCCGGCTTCCGCCGAATAATTGCCTGCATTCCGGAATACCTCTACCATGATATCGCTCACGCAGTCTTCTATATCTTCACGAGTGCCGCAGCCGTGCAGTTTGCTCAGAACTATAGCATAAATTAGATTTCCGAATTGCTCTGCAAGATAAGTGAACGCTTTTTTACGGTCGTCCCTGCATAATGCATACCATTCAGGATCGGTCATTGTCATCACCCCGTATGAATCGATTCATAATAAACATTCGTTCAACCCGTCATAAAAAGGACATATTTTTTCCTCTGTTCCGCAATTTTTTCTGTGATTGACATTTCTATATCTTTATGATAGAATGGATATGCAGTCATTTTTACGCAAAAAGGAGGAATTATGACTAAGATCGACCTCATCACAGGCATTCTCGGTTCGGGAAAGACTACTTTCCTCCGCAGATATGCCGAAGACCTCATAAACAGCGGAAAGCGGACAGCCATTCTCGAAAACGACTTCGGTGCTGTCAATATCGATATGATGCTCTTACAGGATCTCAGGGGCGAAAACTGCCAGCTCGAAATGATCGCCGGAGGCTGTGACAGCGATTGTCACCGCAGAAGATTCAAGACACAGCTCATATCCCTCGGTATGCAGCACTTTGACAGAGTCATCATCGAACCTTCCGGTATATTCGATATGGACGAATTCTTCGATACGCTCCACGAACCGCCGCTCGACAACTGGTTCGAGATAGGCAGCATCATCACGGTCATCGATGCACAGACGGAGGAAGTCCTTCCGCCGCATATGGAGTATCTCTTCGCCTCGGAAGCCGCCTGCTGCGGAAAGCTCGTCCTCTCAAAGACAGAGCATTCATCTCTCCCGCCGGAGGAAGCAGCCGCAAATATGCTCCGCCGCCTCAATGATTCTCTTGAAAAGATAAAGTGCGACAGAAAGTTCTCCTCTGCCGATATGCTCGTAAAGCCGATAGCTTCGCTGACAGGTGCAGACTTTGAGATGCTCCGCAATGCCGGCTACAGGGGTTCGAGCTATGTCAAGCTCTTCGACACCGACAGCATCAGGAGTTCCGTACACTACTTCATGCACATAAACGTGCGTGAGGAGGATATCACACCCATGACAGGCGAGATACTCTCCGATGCAGCCTGCGGCAGCGTTTTCCGCATAAAGGGCTATATCCCTGCCGGTGATAGCTGGCTTAAAGTGAACATCGCTGACGGCAAGACGGAGATATCCCGTGTGAACGAAGGTCAGTCCGTCCTCATCGTGATCGGTGACGATATTTCCCGTGAAGATATCGACAGACATATCAAAAAGTACAATACAGATCCGGAATATGTATCTGTATAATATGAATGAAAGGACATTCCGTAATGACAAATCAAACTGACACCTCATCTTCAGCCGGCTCATCAAGAGGCGGCTTCGGCAGCAGGATAGGCTTCGTGCTTGCGGCTGCCGGTTCAGCCGTCGGACTCGGCAATATCTGGCGTTTCCCATATCTTGCAGCAAAATACGGCGGAGGCATCTTCCTGCTCATATATGTCATTCTCGCCGTGACATTCGGTTTCTCCCTGATGATAACCGAGATAGCCATTGGCAGAAAGACCGGCAGCAGCGTCATAAAAGCCTACAAAAAGGTAGACCGCCGCTTT
>CADBQF010000335.1 GCA_902796705.1 Ruminococcus flavefaciens | reverse complement strand
GTACTTTTTAAGCTCTGTGAGAGCTGACTTTACAACAGGGAAGTCACTGTCGCTTCCCATTATAACTGCAACTTTCTTTGACATTTTTAATATCTCCTTATTTATAATTCATAATGCTTGATTCATAATTCATAATTCCGGTGTGCCGGTATATTCTGTTATGCGGACTGCCGGAGGCAGCCCCTACAGAATGTTCCGGTATTATTTAAACATAATTAACGTTTGAGCGAAAGCAGACTCCGCCGTCTGTAAAGACTATCAACGGACAAAGTGGTCAAGCTGACTCAGCTTGTGGCTCAGCTTGTGTTTCCGGGTTGAGGTTTTCTGTGGGTATCTCCGGTTCGGGTTCGGGGTAATCGGGTGCCTTCTGGGTGAAAGATGCCGATATCGCCGTCAGGTCGTTCTCGGAGCTGCCGGTGAATTCCGCTATAGCCTTATATCTGCCGTAGAGGTGGTTGGTGCCGGTCTTCTCATCAGAATAAACTATCTCCGCATCTGCCGTTATCGATACGGCATAGTGCGATATCTCGTCATCTGCACGGACAGAATAGACGAATATCTCGTTTATGCCCTTTAGCTGACGGGAAATTATCTTGTGGTCGTCCTGAAAAAGCTGCCTGAAAGCATAGTGGCTGCCGGTCGTTATATCGCTGAGAAGTTCGTCGCTTCCGCCGAATGCGTATTCGATGTATTTGCCCGTGTCGCTCGTCATTCGTTCGAGCATCGGGATACTCAGCTTTGAGAGAAGTATCCGGCTGGAGATATCCATAGTATAATCACAGCCGAGGACTGTTCCGGAGACCGATGCCTTTTTCAGGCTGAAACCGTTGCTGTTCACGGTGTATGTGTATTTTCCGCCGGTGGTCGAGACTGTAAGCTCTCCCGGAGCGGCGGTGCAGCTATCCCATGCTCTCGGAAAGCACGGCATGAACCTTTCGTCGTACAGCACCCACGAGCCGTCAGATGCGGATTCTGCCGTATAGAACAGAAATCCCTCCTCCTCGTGGCGTGTGATGCTTTTGTATATGAATGGTATGGTGATGTTCCCCTCGTAATCGATGCAGCCTGTGAGTTCAGAGCCGTCGATGACCGTCCGGGCGATGCACATATCGTTTCCGGCAAAAGAGAGCGAATCCCACTCCGGATTGACTATGACACGGTCGCTGCTGTCAACGATGCCGCACAGACCGTCCGCCGAGCGGAATATCCTGTTGCCTGCCTTGTCGCTGCCCATTTTCCGGGCGATGACGACTGTTTCGGACGAGCTGCTCTTTTTGACCGGTGCATCGGAGTAGAATCTCGTTATTCCGGCTGCGAGGAGTATCAGCATGATAAACAGTGCGGAAACGATGAACTTTGTGTGGCTGTTCAAGATGCACGGCCTCCCCGAACGTTATTTTTCGCTGTCGGAAGTGTCTTCACCGGAAGCTTTTTCTTCTGCTTTCTGCTTTCTTGCCCTGTATATCTCCTCTGTCTCCTGAGCGATGTAGATAGGACGCTTCTTTGTTTCAAGATACGTCTTTGCGAGGTACTGACCGAGGATACCGGTGCAGAAGAGCTGTAATCCGCTGAGGAGGAAGATGACGCATATCGTCGTCGGATAGCCGGCTACGTCTTCTCCGAATGCTATCGTCTTGATGACGGTGATTATCATGAGTATGAAGGCGATGATGCAGCTTATTATACCGAGCAGCGACGATATCGCAAGAGGTGCTGTCGAGAAAGCCATGATGCCTTCGAGCGAATACTTGAAAAGTCCCCAGAATGACCACGATGTCGTTCCGGCAGGACGCTCTACATTTTCATAAGGCAGATATCTCGTCCTGAAACCTACCCAACTGAAAATTCCCTTTGAGAAGCGGTTGTATTCCGACATATCGAGGATAGCGTCTACCATTTGCCTCGTCATGAAGCGGAAATCCTGCGCACCGTCAACGATCTCGGTCTGGGAGATCTTGTTCATTATCTTATAGAACTTCATAGCGAACCACGAACGTATCTTTGATTCGCCCTTGCGGTTGACTCTCCTTGTGGTGGCACAGTCAAATTCTCCGTCCCTGACATAGCTGTACATCTGGGGCAGGAACGACGGCGGATGCTGGAGGTCAGCGTCCATTACGACGACATAGTCGCCCTTTGCGTTTTTGAGTCCGGCATACATACCCGACTCCTTACCGAAATTTCTTGAAAACGAGATATATCTCACCCTCTTGTCCTTGTCAGCAAGTGAACGAAGGATAGGGAGGGTATTGTCTTTTGAACCGTCGTTGATGAACAGGTATTCAAATTCAAGTTCGGGGAAGTCAACAGACATTTTCCCGGTGACTTTTGTGATCTCCTCATAGAACATGGGGAGAACTTCCTGTTCGTTGTAACACGGAACGACTACAGAAACGAGTTTCACGGAACTCCTCCTATCAATTAAGTAATACACTATTAATAATACAACAAATCTCCGGATAATGCAAGAGCAAAATAATAAATTTATTGCATCACAACTGTGATTTATAATCAATTCAGCGTTTTGCACAAAGCTGATATGACTTGC
>CADBQF010000334.1 GCA_902796705.1 Ruminococcus flavefaciens | reverse complement strand
TGTCAAAGAAAAATGACCTCGACGAAAAGCAGAAGCTCATCTTCTCACGCATCGAAAAAAATACGGAAGTCCTCGGCAATGTCCGCAGATATTCCGGAGAATCAGCCGCCGCCGAAGAACGCTGCCGCATGGTGAGATCCCTCTCCGATACGGCTAACGGAAATATCCCCGGCAAAGAAAAGATCGCCCTCGAAACTTACGTCCAGACTGCCTATTTCGATAATATAATAAGAAGAGCCAACGAACGCCTGCTCATCATGTCCGGCGGTCAGTACACGCTCACCCGGCGTATCTCCGGCAACGGAATGAAGTCGCAGGCAGGTCTTGAACTCAACGTCATCGACCACTCCAACGGCACGGAGCGAAGCGTGAAAACGCTCTCCGGCGGAGAATCGTTCAAGGCGGCACTGTCGCTCGCCCTCGGTCTTTCGGAGGAGATACAGTCACGTTCGGGCGGTATACAGCTCGATACGATGTTCGTTGACGAAGGCTTCGGCTCGCTTGACGAGAATTCTCTCCAGCAGGCGGTGAAGTCGCTCGCTGACCTTTCCGAATATGACCGCCTTGTCGGTATAATCTCACACGTAGCCGAACTCAAGTGGAAGATCGACCGTCAGATAATCATAAAAAAAGACCGCACAGGCGGAAGTCACACCGAATTATCAGTTTGATATGAAAAACCAAGAAACTCTATGAGAAACGGAGAAAAATAATGATATCTTCAAAAAAATCCAGAATTTTGCCCGAAATCATCATCGGACAACGTTTGAGGTTCAAGCGAACTTGTGTTATAATCTATACATCACCTGAGAGGAGCAAAAGAACATGAAAAGATCGATACCCGGAACAGCAATGGAATTCTCCGAACAAGCAAGGGATTTCGCCTACAGCGTGATAGCTCCGGTCATCGATGCTACAGGCGGTCTTACGCTCTCACAGCTCTCCAAGCTCACAGGCCTTGAAGGTTCTACAATACAGAACTGGATAAAGCGTGGCTGGGTGGCTTCTCCCGACGGTAAAAAATATCTCCACAAGCAGGTCATAAGAATACTTCTCATCAATATGCTCCGTGGTGCTTTGAAGCTTGATGATATAGCAAAACTCATGGTCTACGTAAACGGAGATGTCGTCGATACCTCAGATGATATAATCGATGACGATGTATGGTATAACATTCTTTGCAGGATAATCTTCACTGCCGAAGACAGGGGTGCTTTCGACAGCGAGACTATCAAGAAGCTGATAGCTGCCGAACTCGACAGCAGCAGCAGTGAGATACACATACACTCTGATGAATACAAGCTCCACAAAGCTATGTATGTCATGATAATGGCATACCGCAGCAGTTGTCTCCGGACAGAGGCTGAAAAGGGTATGTCGGCTATCCTCGACGAGATGTCAGAGGACAGCAAATGATCTAAGGTGTGTTCATTTAGCGGAAGCATCCTGTCCGGATATTCTCCGGGCAGAGTGCTGATGCTGATGTTCAGATATAACAGAGTACAGTCATTGACTTTCCGGTCAGTTTGTATAACATCTGACAGATATAGGGACGGGCTGATATCAGCTCAAAAAACTACCAGCACTTCCGGACAGGGCGTATGATGCTTTCAGGGGTGGAAACATCGTAAACAGGAAGCCTGCTCCGGGAACTGTATATATCCATATGATTTTCAGGGGTGGAAATTTATATGGATATATACGGAAAAATTTTTATGGGGGAAAATACTATGTCCGGCTTCTTGCTTAGTATGCTCAATTCTATATTTTTTTCACACAATCTGAGAACTCTCCGCCGCAGCAAGCACCGACGCAGAATAGCTGCCCAGATGCCGGCAAGATATTACGATATCCAGCAGCCGGCAAGAACAGACCGCAGCACCATGAACGGCTTTTCTTCCATTCAGGCTGATATGCAGCAGAACGAACTGCTCGAAAGAGCTTCCGACGAGAGAAGACGTTCTTCATATGTTTTCCACGATAACAACGCAGAAATGGACGAGATCTGAGCCGCAGAGCTTTTCACAGGAGGTGGCAGGTAATGATCTTTCTGATAATAACATTTACAGTCATATCTATGTATATGATCTTCGCTGAAGATACTTCCCTGAAAGGCCTGTTCAGCACAAAACGCTCCGGAAGCATGAATTATTTTACCTGCCGGAACTATGATACCATGCACGAGACAAGCTCAAAAACAGTGAAGGAACACTATGCTTCCCTCGCACAGCAAATGGAACAGCAGAGACTCCGCTCACAGCTCCGCTCAATAAACGAGCATGAACAGTACGTCTACAAAGACGATTCCGCCAGCATGGAGGACATCGTCGCCCCCAAACTCAAGATCGACCTCCGCAAAAGAAAAAGATAATACCGCAGTTCGGGACTTATAAGGACGTTTGCACTTTTTAGTGGGGGAAACCTTTCTGAGGAAAGGTTCTCCCCCATACCCCCTTCCAAAGACTTTTAACATGAAATTTCCCCTGACGGGACACCAACGCTGATTAGCAATAACGGAAAGACTTCCGTGGTGTCCCGTCAGGGGAAATTTTACGCTGAAAGTTTTAGGAAAGGGGTTTGGGGACGACTCCCCACGGGGTGGGGAGATGTCAGCGGAGCTGACAGAGGGGACAGCCTCCGTGAGAGGAACCCTTTTTCAAAAGGGTTTTCC
>CADBQF010000333.1 GCA_902796705.1 Ruminococcus flavefaciens | reverse complement strand
GTCAATAACCGCAGCTTTACATCATTCTGTCTTCCAATCATGCTTGTATTATGGGCAGTATGCTGGCTCGTTTCGCTCCTCGTTATCAAGGGTACGGCTGGAGTGATCGTAGGTGCAGTCCTCACAGTTCTTGTTTTCTTTGTTGTTATGAAGATCTACAAGTCACAGAAGTCCAAGGTAAGGCTTAAACTGTTCAATCAGGTAAGTTCTAACTGGGGAGTTTCATTCCAATAATAAATATGCCTGCTGTATTATATGCAGCAGGTTTCTTTATATCTACAGATAATAGCTATGCAATAAAAAAGACGGGATATACCCGTCATTTTTTATGCCCTGTTGAGCATTCTTTCCTTACGCTCTTTTGCAAGGCGTTTATTTTCTTCGACTTTTGCGGTAAGTACGTCGTTCTTTTCATCGACGATCTCCTGCGAATAGACGCACGAGAGCGAAGTATCGTCCTCTGTTCCGAAGTGCGATCTCTTTGTGAGATTCTTTACGATAGCACCCTCAAATTCGTCTATCTCCGAGAGCTGGCTCGATATGATAGTGTGGTAGTCAAGGAAATCGTTATCGCTTCCGAACGATGTGTAGAGTCCGTCCGTCGATGTGAAAAGTGCGGCTACAGTTTTGTTCTGCTCGAAGAAGCTGTTGAACATCGATGAGGCATTGGAATTGCACAGAGATGCCGTTATATTTGCCGGAGCTGACTCATCATCGCCTATCGGCATGACAGTCTCACCGTCCTCGAATACAGCAACGAGACTTCCGTCACCTATCTGGAAGCCGAACGAGAATTTCTCGCAGACTACAGCAGTGATGAGCGTCGAACCGTAATACGATTCAAACGGTATCTTCTTGAATTCATCAGTAGTGAAATCCTTTTTCTCGTCCTTTGTGACGGGATTCTGGCGGAGATGTTCTGTTATCTTGGCATTCCACCTTGCGATGACCTGTTTCTCGATGCTTTTGATGACGAGCTTGGGGTTCTTGGGGAATTTCTCCTCAAATTCATCTGCATTCCTGTAGAAGTTCTCTATCGTTTCAAGTGTGGCTTCAACGGCAGATCTTGAGCCGATATTACTGCGAAAATGCTTTTTGCTTCCGTGTCCGTCCGCAACGACCGCTACTGCATAACGGTCATTTGCAACGTATGCAGAACTGTCCTGACAAACAGTTCCTTTTTTTTCATGACTCGCACCCATGACCGAATGACTGAATCCATTGAACATACTTGAATCTCCTCCCGGCAGAGCCTTCACCGGCTCTATAAGTTCCCCTTTCACGGGGTAAAAGTCAGGCTGCCGCCCTTTTAAAAGAACAGCAGTCCGAACGACATATCATATTACCAGCCTGTATCAAACGGAACGTTCTGTCCGTCTGTCTGGTCAACGAGTTCCTGGATCTGCTGACCGAGCATCTGCTGTTTCTTAGCGTAAACATCGTCCTCGGTAAGCTCCTTTTCATTGCTGTCAGAGAGAGTCATACTCTTGCTTCCGATCTGTGAAGCTGTTACGGCAACGATCTTTATCATCTGAGCGAGCTGACCGCCTGTGTAAGCGTGAACAACAGTATCCTTCGTACCTGTGAACTCAGCGAGCATATCGTCATTGGCTTCGTTTCCGATACCGAGAGCTGCCTTGAGTCCGAACTTGTACCAGCTATTTGCTTTAAGAGTCTTGAGTCCTGTCTTGTAGTCATCTGACGGATAGCCGTCTGTCATGAGGAATATAACAGGAGCGAACGAAAGCGAAGGAGAATTGAGGAAGCTTGATCTTGACATTTTTGCAGAAAGCTCTGTAAATGCAGCACCCATGCTCGTAACGCCTTCAGCTTTAAGACGTGTCCACTCAAAGTCCTCGATATTGATCGGCTCAGGATACATCCAAGCGATCTCGGTATTGAAAGTAAGTACAGCTACCTTAACATCTGTATCAGCTTCACCGACACGTCTGATCTCAGGGATAAGCTCTTCCATGATAGTATTCAGCTCACCCATTTTCTTGCCATTCATACTTCCGGAAGTATCGATAAGGAAGAATATAACGAGGCTCTTCTTTGAAACGCTGGTAGCACCGAGCGGATCGTCGTCATCGAAATCGAGCAGGCTTGCTGCGTTTGTATTGTCTTTAACTTTCTTATCATTTTTTACAGCAGGATTCTTTTTATTTTTCTCACTCATAAAAAATATCACCCTTTCATCTTACGTAAGAAATTTAGTAAACGTCTTTCTGCAAGAAACGTATAAGTATGATCTCATATCTTTGCGATGACCGCACCGAAGTCTATTTCGAGTCCCGGCCATATCGGGAAGCCTTTTCCCGGATCTATATCATGAAAAACGCCGTCAGGCATTTTAGCACGCCATTTTTTATCTGAGCAGTTCTTGATGCCGAGCAGACCAGGTCTGAACTTATTCTCTACGAGTTCTCCGGCAACAGTGAGGAAATCCTCTGAATCGGGCCATATCTCGCACTCGTAGAATTTCTTTCCGATGTAGAGCGGCACACGGTTCTTGAAGTTGCTGAAACTGAGTGTGGAGAATTCCATCAGGCAGTTCGGGCATTTGAACGTCCTTATATCAGGTCTGTCGAAAAGTGTCATGAAGTCGGTCTTTCCGCAGCTGCACGAGATTATCTCCGAACGAAGCCTTATGAAGATCTTCTGGAAATCATCTTCGGTCAGTCTTTCTTCCTTGTTCATCAGTCCGGCAGTAAAGGACTTGATGAAGGCATTTCTCACGTAGTCCGGGTATATATCCCAGAACTTCATCAGACCGTCGTGTATGCCTCTTACAGGACGATTCGTATCGTTGTCGGGATCAAACACGAAGACGGCATCTCTTCCGTAATGTCTGCGGAGGTCATCATTGGAGAGGCAAACGTCCATAACGACCTTCTCGCCCTCAAAGGGATCGCCTCTGAAGAGGAGCTGGAAGAGAATAACAGCCATAGTGAACTTATCAGTCTCGGCATCGGGAAGAGTTATGTCCTCGTTCACTTCCGGAGCGAGGTAAGCCGGTCTTCCCTCCAGGACAAGCTCGCTTCCGACAGGAGCGATATTGTCGCAGCCGCCTATAAGCACAGCACCCGTATCGGGGTTGATGAAGAAGCTGTTGCGGCTCATCTGGTGGTAGCATTTGCCGAATCTGTGGAGCTGTCTGAAACCGTGAATGATATTAATGCCGGCAGTGACCATGGCATGAAGGCTTGAAAAGCGTACCTTTTTCTTTGTTATCTTTCCGGTGTCAGGCTCTATAATTTTTTTGTATCCTCTGAGAAGGTCACGCATAGGTTCAAAGCTGTCCGGCTTGCATTCGAGCATTATGCCGAACGAACCTTTCTCTGTCTCTTTAGTAAAATACCTCGGCCAGAGGAATTTATTATTCGGAGCTCCGTCAGCCATATTATTCTTGATATTGGAGCGGAATCTGTCAAGATCGGTGATCTTGTCGGTATCGTACCATTTCAATGCCCATTTCATGCCGTTATATTCAGCAAGGTAGACTGTATCATGGCTGCCTTCACCGATCACGCCGGAGACTCTGGCACGTCCTCCGAACTGCAATTCGACTTCCTGACCGATATTTATTTTTTCCATTTCACATCACCTTTCCAAGCCGGCAGTAGGCTGTAATCTGCATTAGTGATGACATATTTCAAAATTATATATTTTAACTCAATATGTATATACTCACTTATTTTATATTATAACATTATAATCAATAATTGTCAAGCGATGCAGAAGAATTTATTTGCCGCCGGAAAGATAAACAGCCCGAATCATGCAATAAGACCTATGGAAGCCCACAGGTCTTATCTCAGACTCATTGTTCTATTGACAGCAAAGGATCACTTTGCCGCTGCTGGTGCGGGCGTTGCTTTTTCGTCTGTTTTATGGAGAGCGTTATTGATCTCGTCAACGAGTTTGGAGATCTCCTTGATAGAGTTGTTGATAACGCCGGAACTCTTTGTCGTTGCATTGACGTTGTCATCAAGAACAGTGAATGCCTTGATAGTAAGTTCAAGTATGCCTACCATCTGCTTCACGCTGTCCTCGTCCATCGTTGTATTATTATTACAGAACGTAACGATATTATTGAGAAGATTGTTGACCTGACCTGCCTTCTCGCCTGTCTTGGTGGTGGACTCCTCGATAGTTACGATATTCTCGGTGATCTTGTTCAGATCCTTCTTGAGCCTATCGGAGAGTGAAAGACATTCTGCGGTGATCTCTTCAAGACGTTCATGCTGGTGTGTCAGTTCGCTGTGTCTTGCAAGGAGTACAGACTTGGCGTGGACTATACAGTTATCGGGAGTGTTGAGTCCTCTTGATATCGCAATAGCCATTCCACGGCATGAATTGTAGCCGCAGGCGTGGCAGTCATATTTCCTGTCATTTTCAGTGTGCATACCCATTGCCTGATAGATCGGTTCGAGCTGTGCCTCTGTCGGGATCGGAGACTGCTTGAGAGGCTTGTAGTTCCTGATGAAGTCTGCCGGTTTGAGTTCTTCGTCGAATTTTTTGAAGAGCTTGTCCTCATTTGAACGGAAGGCAGTCTTGCGGCGGCTCTTGGCATCTCTCTCGATCTCACGCATAGTAGCCATTACATCGAATACAGTCTGATTTGAACCTGATGCAGGGCCTAAGCTGCATCCGAACTCACATGAGAGAACGTCGAATACCTGCGGGTGCTTGTATTCCGGCATGGCAGCATACATCTCAAGTTCAGGATATACCTTGTGAACGCCTTCTGATGTGGTGATATTTATATCCGGATCGTGCACCCAGAGGTTATCCCTGAGTCCGCCCGGACGGGGATATACAGCACCGAGCTGTCCCTGCTGATCCTCGAATTCGTAGTCATAGTCATCGAGCTGATTTGACGGGATCTTTATATCGTTCCTGTCGAAATAATCCATGAGCTTCTTAAATGTAACGCTGTAGTCAACGAGGCCGGTCTCTGAGAATTCGTTCTTCTTTGCGATACACGGCGTAAGGACAGCCATAGGATTGAGTCTCTTGAGGTATTTTCTTATGTATATCGCTGCACAGGCGATAGGGCTGTGTATAGGTGAGAGGTTCATGAGCAGCTTCGGCTGATATGTCTCGATATACCTTACGATCGCAGCACACGGCTGTGTGATTATATTGCCGACCTTATTGTTCTCGATAGACCTCAGATGAGCCCATGTGCATATATCAGCACCGAGCGAAACGTCATAGATATAACATCCCTTTTTCTTGAACCAGTCAAGGATACCTTTCCACTGAGTCGGAAATACGGATTTTATGGAAGGTGCAGCGAGGATAATGAGCTTATCCTTCGACACACGGGACATACACGCCTCCGTATCGTCGATAAAATCCCTTGCACCGTGATTGCACGCCTTTACGCACTGTCCGCAGGCGATACACCTGTCCGGATTGACGGTCGTGATACATCTGCCGTCCTCAAGCATTCTTGTAATATTTGCCTCCGGTGCCGGACAGCTCCTCACGCAGGCATGACATCCGACACATTTTTCAGGTTTAACAATAATAATTTCATTCATATACCTGACAACTCCTAACATCACCGCTGCACGCCATGTCATGCAGCTTTTCTTTTTATTTCTTTATTTGTTAAGTTCGGCAGCCTGTCTTGCGAGTTCCGCAAGATCGATCTCTCCCGATTTTTTCCTGTTATTTTCTGTTTTCTTATGATGTTCCTTAGTACCCTCGTCTTTTTTCGTATCTGCATTCAGCTCGCCAGCCATTTTAGCGAGTTCTGCGAGGTCGGGGACTTTAGGCTGATCTGTATTATTCTCCTTTTCTTTCTCTTTCTCCTCAGATACCGGTGCTTCAGCAGATCCGGCCTTATTGTCTGCATGGACATTAGCTGTGAGAGTCTCAGCCATTTCCTTGAGCCTGTTGAGTTCTTCGGCGTTACGCTCCTTGGCGTTCTCCTTGGAAGCGTCGAAGCGGAAATTAACATTTCTGAACACGGGTTCTTTCGGCAGGTCAGCCACATAGTTGTCCGGGACTTTGAACACGGGAGCACCGCCGCTTCTAAGCTGTGTCTCCGTATCTTCCAGGAGCTTGCCTGTGCTTTCGGCAAGGGCATGGCCTGACTGCTCGAAATCGTTGAGAGCAGCACGGATAGTATTCATGCTTGAACTGAGCTTTGATATATCTTCAAGCATTATCGTTCTGAGATTATCAGATGCAGCGTTCATCTGTTCTGACCTGTTGAGAGCTTCCGCAGTCAGTTCGGCAGCGTATTTCTCGGCATCGTAGATTATCTTTGCAGCCTTGTTGTCGGCATCAGCGACAGTACTCTCAGCAAGCTGGCGTGAATCTGCCTCAAGATCCGAAGCCTGTTTCTTGGCATTGGCAATGAGAAGTTCCGCTGACTTCTTTGCTTCGATGAAGACGATGCTCAATGCTTCGGCATCATTTTCTGTCTGCAAAGCGGCGAGAGATATATTTGTATCTGCAAGAGCTGATTTCAGCTCCTCAACATCATTTTTAGCTTCTGCGAGTTCGGCGTCTTTCTGCTTCACGTCTTCCTCAGCAGCCTTTATCCTTTCACTGAGAGCACCGTTCTTGACCTGGAGTTCCGTGAGCTTCTCACGCTCAGCGGCGAGAACGGCATCGAAAGCCTTTTCACCCTCAGTGCCTTTTTTATAAGTTTCGAGAAGATTCTTTGCTTCTTTGAGTTCATTTTTCAGATCATATATCTGGGTATATAATTTTTCAAGTCTTTCATCAACATCGGACTTATCATATCCTCCGAATGTTACTGTTTTTATGAATCTTGTTTCAGCCATTTTCATCGACCTCCTGCTGTTATCAGACACCGCACCGGCGGCGGATTTGATATCTTTTGTTACATTAAATCCAGTGAATAATGCCTCGTCTGAGGATTCTTTATATATTATACACTAAAGCGTCGTTTATGTCAATGCTTTTTGTTAAAACATAACAATAAATTCATATTTTCCGCTTTATACCGCTGAATAAACACGTCTGCCTGTCTTTTTTAAATAAATATTAATATAATAGTAACATCTTTTCTATAAAAAATCAATGGTAATCTTATCTAAAAAAAGTGCCTGTTCTATGTGACGTATGCCGACACCGGAAAACTTATCCGCAAAAAGCGGCTATGTTCCCATAGCCGCAAAATAGTCACCAGAAGCCTTCGTTGTCCCTGATAAGAGCCTTGACCTCTTCATTTGAATAAAGACCTATATCAAAAAGCGTATCTACCTGCCTCTTTGTAACGCATCCGTTCAGAGAATAGACGAACTGACGGTGTTCACGCTGCGTACCGTTCCACGAATCTATCACTTTCAGCCAGCCGGCTTTGAGGAGAGCCCGCTCCGGCAGTTTTTCATTCGGGTAGAACTTTGCTGAAAGGTACTTTGCAGCTTTGGTGTGTCCTGTATAATC
>CADBQF010000332.1 GCA_902796705.1 Ruminococcus flavefaciens | reverse complement strand
TATATATGTTATGTCCCAATAGCTCAGTAGGATAGAGCGACTGCCTCCTAAGCAGTAGGCCGGAGGTTCGACTCCTCTTTGGGACGCCAACAGCACTTCCCGGTTCCGACGGGAGGTGCTTTTGTTTTTCCGTGAAGATAAAGAACCGCCGCATTCCCGGTATGACCGGAGATGCGGCGGCTTTTAATACAGTTCTTTTATATCAGATCAAGCCATACCTGCTGTGATGATAGCCATTTTGTAAACCTCATCAGCAGTACAGCCTCTTGAAAGGTCGTTGATAGGTGCGTTGAGTCCCTGGAGTATCGGGCCGTATGCCTCGAATCCGCCGAGTCTCTGTGCGATCTTATAGCCGATATTGCCTGCTTCGATGAGCGGGAAGATGAATGTATTAGCCTTGCCTGCTACCTGTGAATCAGGACACTTTGTCTTTGCAACTTCTTCTGAAACTGCTGCGTCGAACTGGAACTCGCCGTCGATAACGAGTGTAGGATCGATGTTGCGTGCTTCAAGAACTGCATCGTGGCTGAGCTGTACTGTGCCGCCCTTGCCTGAGCCGTATGTCGAGAAGCTGAGAACTGCTACCTTAGGATCGATGCCGAAGAAATCAGCAGTCTTTGCTGTTTCAACTGCGACCTCTGCAAGCTGTCTTGCTGCTGAGAGGACTACATTGCCGTCCTTGTCGAGTCTGTCAGAGTAGCTGAGGTTGATAGCACAGTCGCCCATTGCTATCTTCTCTTCCTTGCCGTCCTTCTCTCTGAAGAGAATGAATGAAGAGCTTACGAGGTTAGAACCCTTCTTTGTCTTGATGATCTGGAGAGCAGGTCTTACTGTGTCGGCTGTTGAATATGTTGCACCGCCGAGAAGAGCGTCTGCCTTGCCTGCTTTTACGAGCATAGTTCCGAAATAGTTGGATCTCTTGAGAGCATTGCGGCACTCTTCTTCTGTCATCTTGCCCTTGCGAAGCTCGAACATCTGAGCTACGAGAGCGTCCATTTCAGGGTATGTAGCGGGATCAACGATCTCTGCCTTGCTCACATCGAAGCCGTTTGCAGAAGCTGCTGACTTTACTTCCTCGGGATCTCCGCAGAGGATAACGCCCATAAGACCTTCCTCAAGAAGTCTTGAAGCTGCTGAGAGGATCCTCGGATCTCCGCCCTCTGTGAAAACGATAGTCTTTTTGCTTGATCTAAGATTGGATATAAGTTTGTCAAACATTCCCATTGGATATTACCTCCATGATAAAAATTTACATTTTCATTATAGCACATAATAATCAAAAATGCAAGGGACGGAGCAAATTTTTCCGCACCGCATCATAACGTATAATGCAGCCGTCAAATGGCAGGAACGTGCATACTTTTTATGAATCATCACGAAAAATTATTCATTTTCGCTTGACTTTTTGCTGAAATTGTTGTAAAATTATTATGGATATTTTTGAAGTAAGATATGTTCTATACACGATACCAAAGGAGTTGACAGCATAAATGATATGGAATATCAAAAACGGGACTGTTCCGGCCGGTGGGAGCAGTATGTATTACGTATCGTTCGGATATGGCAGAAAAACGCTCATCGTGCTGCCCGGACTTTCTGACGGACTTGCGACTGTAAAAGGCAAAGCCATTGTTCTCGCTCCTCCGTTCAAGAAATATTTTGATAAATATACAGTCTATATGTTCAGCAGGATAAACGATCTCCCGGATAATTATTCCATAAAAGAAATGGCGGCAGATCAGGCGGAGGCAATGAAAAACCTCGGCATAGACCGTGCAGATGTACTTGGAGTCTCACAGGGCGGAATGATAGCTCAGATGCTCGCCGCCGATCACCCCGATCTCGTGAGGAAGCTCATTCTCGCTGTTACTGCTCCGTATGCAAATAATACGCTCAGGAACAATGTCCGCACATGGATCAGATACGCTGAGACAGGTGAGTATAAAAAGCTCATGGTCGATACCGCAGAAAAAAGCTATTCCCCGAAATACCTCAAAAAATACAGGAAATATTATCCCCTGCTCGGCATAGCCGTAAAGTCTGCCAGTATAGGGAGATTCCTCTCTAATGCCTATGCGATAATGAATTTCGACGCTATCGACAGGCTCGAAAGGATAATCTGCCCCGTATTCATCATCGGCGGCGACAGGGATATGATCGTCGGAACTCATGCGGCTTATGAGCTGAAAAAACTTATCCCCGGCAGCAAACTCCATATCTACAGCGGACTCGGCCACGCTGCGTATGAGGAAGCTCCGGATTTCTATTCGAGGATATTTGACTTTCTAAGCGATGCAAAAAACTGACAGCTCAACTGTCTCATCATAAGGAGGAACACCAATGGACAACAGAAATCTCACAATGCTCGTAGATTTTTATGAGCTTACTATGGCTAACGGATTCTTTGAGAACGGCAGAGGCGACGAGACAGCATACTTCGATATGTTTTTCAGAAAAGTCCCCGATAATGCCGGCTATGCGATAATGGCAGGCGTTGAACAGGTCATCTCCTATCTGAAAAGCCTCAGTTTTACCGAAGAGGATATCGCATATCTCCGCAGCAAGAAGATGTTCAGCGAGAAATTCCTTGACTATCTCAGAAATTTCCGCTTCGTATGCGATGTCTGGGCGATACCGGAGGGTACGCCTATCTTCCCGAACGAACCGCTCATCACTGTCAGAGGCCCGGCTATACAGGCACAGTTCGTTGAGACTATGATACTCCTGACTGTGAATCATCAGAGCCTTATCGCTACAAAGGCGAACCGCATCGTTGAAGCCGCTCAGGGAAGACCTGTAATGGAATTCGGCTCACGCAGGGCTCAGGGTTATGACGGTGCTGTATACGGTGCAAGAGCTGCCTATATCGGCGGCTGTGCCGGAACTGCCTGCACTATCTCGGACAGAGACTTCGGCGTTGCCGCTCTCGGTACTATGGCTCATAGCTGGGTGCAGCTCTTCCCTACCGAGCTTGACGCTTTCAGAGCTTATGCAAAAGTCTATCCGGATAGCTGCACGCTCCTGATAGATACGTACAGCGTTCTGAGATCCGGTATCCCGAATGCTATAACTGTTTTCAAGGAACTCGAAGCTCAGGGACACAAGGGAGCAGGTGTCCGCATCGACAGCGGCGATATCGCATATCTCTCCAAAAAAGCAAGAGAGATGCTCGATGCCGCCGGTCTGGATTATGTCAAGATAGTTGCTTCAAATTCACTCGATGAATTCATTATCCGTGATCTTATCATGCAGGGTGCTAAGATAGACAGCTTCGGTGTCGGTGAAAGACTCGTCACATCACGTTCAGAGCCGGTATTCGGCGGAGTT
>CADBQF010000331.1 GCA_902796705.1 Ruminococcus flavefaciens | reverse complement strand
TCAGCCTGTAGAACAGCCTAAGCCGGTCGAGCCTGCAGCTCCCGTTCAGGAAGTCAAGCCTGTTGAGCAGCCTAAGCCTGTTGAGCCAGCCGCTCCCGCTGCTCCTGCACCTGTTCAGAATGCAGCTCCCGTACAGAACGTTCCCCCTGCCAAGGGCGGCTCTATATTCCAGTATATCGATCCCCCGGAACAGCCTGTCCAGGACAGCAGAAGCTATCCCTCCGGTCAGATGTACGACAGGGATTACTCTCAGGAAGAGGAAGTATACGGTTCGAGCTTCGATGCCCCGACTGTCCTCCTCCACGAAAATTATGTTGAATCCTTCCCACGCATAGTCCGTCAGAATACAGGCGAGGAAGCCGTAGTTGACAGACCGTATTTCAAGATCGGCAAGGAAAAGAACAAGGTCGATTTCTGCGTAAAAGGCAATAACACTGTAAGCCGTGTACACGCCACTATCGTCGAGCGTGACGGAAGATATTACCTCTGGGACAATAATTCCACAAACAAGACTTTCCTCAACGGATCGCCTATCCCGCCTATGGTGGACATCGAGATAAGAAGCGGAGATGTATTCAGGCTTTCCAACGAGAATTTCAGATTTCTTTCATGAATAAATACGGCATCAGACCGCAGCACGGCTGTCTGCATACCGGGAAAAGAGGATAACGATGAGATATATAGCTGCTGCCCAGACAGATATCGGTACTGTCAAGGATACGAATCAGGACAGTTATTGCCTGAAGACAGCTTCATCTAAATACGGCAGGACTGCCCTTATCCTCGTATGTGACGGTATGGGCGGCCTCTCCAAGGGAGAGCTGGCAAGTTCAGAAGTAGTCAGGACTTTTTCAGAATGGTTCGAGAACGAACTCCCCAATGAACTCGGTGAGTGGAACTGGAAACGCATGGCTGCTATCGTGACCTCAAAGATAAAGCTCCTCAACAAAAAAATAATCGACTACGGCAAGAAATACGATATACAGCTCGGAACGACTGCCACAGGTATGCTCGTTTTCGGAACTAAGTATATGATATTCCACGTAGGCGACAGCCGCCTCTATAAGTTTTCGTATCAGCTCCAGATACTCACGGAAGACCATACTTTCATCAACCGTGAGCTGAAAAAGGGTGCGATAACTCCCGAACAGGCAAAAACTCACCCGAAACGCAATGCACTCGTTCAGTGTATAGGCGTTGCAGGCCGTGTCGATCCGGATATAACTTTCGGCTCGCTTGAAAACAATGTAAATTACCTCATATGCTCGGACGGTTTCCGCCATGCAGTCAGCGAAAAGGAACTCTTCGACAACCTTTCGCCCAATATCGTCACAACACGTACTGCCATGACAAAGAAAATGGCAGACCTCATCGAGACAATAAAAGAACGTGGAGAACGTGACAATATCACCGCCGCCATGTTCAGAGCCGATTTCTGATATACTTCAAAGGAAAGGAGAACGTTATGCCCTGGATAATAATAATCGCCGTTATAGCCATAGCAGCCGCCGTAATATTCATAAAGAAAAAGAATTCCGGCACAAGGTCTGCTCCTCCTTTCACGCCCCCTGCCCCCGATGCTCCGCAGACTCCGGAACGTCCGCAGCCGGAAGAAGAGGAAGAAAATATCCAGATCATCGCTCCCAGACCTGCTCCGGCTGTAGATCCTGAATTTGTCATCGAGGATAATATGATCTCCGTCGGAACTGACGAGCGTATCGTCTGATATCCAGTATAACGAACACGAGCCGTCCTGAATATCTGTCAGGGCGGCAGTTTTGTTATATTCGGGGCTTTGCCCCACACCCCACAAGGGCTTTCAGCCCTTGACCTGACCAAAGGGTTATCAACCCTTTGGAATCCCGGAGTAAGAATCGCCGCAGTGTTTTTTCCATTGCTTTGGACTGAGCGAAAGCAGACTTCGCCGTCTGTAAAGAGTAAGCGAGCGAAGCAAGCGGCAACGGACGAAGCGGTCGAGCTGGCTTCAGCTCGCAAAATTCCTAAATATACGGCATATTGCAGTATATTTTCTTCATATTAAATAATTGACATATCATTCGGTGCGTGATATAATAAATTATATATGTGATGCCGGTAATATGCGGTATCTATAGAAATATACTTGTATGGAGATAACAGATGTTCAGAACAGTAAAAAATATTAAAATAAATTACGAACAGAAAGGCAGCGGCGATCTCATCGTGCTTCTCCACGGCTGGGGAAGCAATATAAAGCTCTTCGCCAACCTGATAGAGCTTCTCTCAAAGAAGTACACCGTCGTTGCTATGGATATGCCCGGTTTCGGTGAGAGCCAAGAACCGCCGTCGGCATGGTGCGTCGATGACTACGTTGATTTCGTCCTCGAATTCCTCAAAGCATATGACACAAAGGAAGTCATGCTCCTCGGCCATTCGTTCGGCGGAAGAGTCATCATCAAGCTCAACAGCCGCAAACAGCTCCCGTTCAAGGTCACTAAGGTGATCCTCGTTGACAGTGCCGGTATCATGCCGCAGAAGTCCAACAAGAAGAGCTGGAGAACTCGTTACTACAAAATGGGCAAGGCTTTCCTCTCCACTAAGCTCATGCAGAAGATAGCTCCCGATGCCCTCGAAAATTTCCGCAAAAAAATGGGAAGTGCCGACTATGCAGCCGCTTCCCCGCTTATGAGACAGGTACTCGTCAAAGTTGTCAATGAAGACCTCGAACCGTATATACCTAACATAAAATGCCCCACACTCCTTATATGGGGCGTGAACGATACTGCTACCCCGCTCTCTGACGGAGAGAAAATGGAAAAACTCATTCCCGATGCCGGACTTGTAAAGCTCGAAAATGCCGGTCACTATTCGTTCCTTGAACAGCAGTTCACTTTCAACCGTGTCATGTGTTCATTCATGAAGATCGACGGCTGATATCAGGAGCATACATATTTACAGCAAAAGGAGAATCATTGATGAATACTATCATTTTCAGTCTGTACGCAGGGATAACACTTGTCGGAGTCCTGTTCTTCGGCCTGAGGGAATTCCATATGCTCCAGCTCAACGGCTACAAGACACCGGAGCATTCATGGTGGATGAAGAAGAACTACAAGAGATACATCTTCCCGCTGTTCCTCTTTGTTTTCCAGTTCCTGCTCCTGTTCTTCCCGGCAGTCGGAAAGGACAATATGCTCCACAAGAGCAGCCGGATAATATCCTACGTGATACTCGTCCTGCTCACACTGGCTAATATGCTCATCATATCAGTCTACAAACCCGGAAAGACATACAAGAAGCCCCTCGTCTTCACCGCAAGAATGAAACGCATGATGACGACATTCTTCGTGATAGTTGCCGTGCTTTGCATACTCGCCTACTTCGGCACGACCATTTATGCCGCAAGCTCCGACGGAAGCACAGAGAGCTTCGGCTACAGGCTGACACATTCTTTCTACAAGAACAACCTCCCGTTCATTCTCATCGGAACAGCACTCTACCTCACTCCTCTGCTCGTTCCGCTCTCGAATATCATCAACAAGCCGATAGAAAAAGCTATCCAGAACTGGTATATCAACGACGCTAAGAAGATACTCGATTCCATGCCCGACCTCCACAAAGTCGGCATCACAGGAAGCTACGGCAAGACCAGCATGAAGTTCTACCTCAGCGAACTCCTTTCTTCACAGTATGAAACGCTCAAAACTCCGGAGAGCTTCAATACTCCCATGGGCGTTACGATCACAGTCCGCACACAGCTCAAACCCACACACGAATACTTCGTCTGCGAAATGGGTGCAAGAAGAGTCGGTGAGATAGCTGAACTTTGCAGCATAGCAAATCCCCACGACGGCATCATCACTTCTGTAGGCCCTCAGCATCTTGAAACTTTCGGCTCTATAGAAAATGTAGCAAATACAAAATTCGAGCTTGCCGACAGCGTTTCTCCGCTCGGAAAGCTCTACCTCAACGGCGATAACGAGATAATACGTGCCAAATCTCCGGAGTACCCGAATGCGATACTCTACGGTATGAGCGAAGGCTGCGATTACCGTGCAGAGAACGTTTCCGTCAGCCACAGAGGTACGGAATTCACAGTTGTCGCTCCCAACGGCGAGAGCTGCCGCTTCTCCATGAAGCTCCTCGGTGAACACAGCGTCCTCAACGTCACAGGTGCTATAGCATACTGCCACGGAACAGGCATACCGCTCGAACAGCTCGTTCTTCCGGTAAAGCGTATAGCCGCCGTACCGCACAGATTACAGCTCCTTGACCACGGGAACGGCATAACCTACATCGACGATGCGTACAACTCCAATCCGAGCGGCTGCCGTGCTGCTCTCAGCGTTCTCGGTCTGTTTGAGGAATTCAAGATACTCGTTACTCCGGGTATGGTAGAACTCGGTGCAAAACAGGAGGAACTCAACTTCGAGTTCGGACAGGAAGCCGCAAAGGTATGCGACTTCATCGTCCTCGTCGGCAGAAAGCAGACTGCTCCGATATATAACGGTATAAAGGCTGCCGGCTTCGATATGAAGAAGGTATTCGTTGCAAATACCCTCAATAATGCACTTGCAAAGGTGCAGCAGATAAGCACAGACAAAAAGAAGATCGTTCTCCTTGAAAACGACCTTCCGGATAATTATTGATAAAGAGGAGATATTTTTATGAAGATCAATCTTGCGGTCCTTTTCGGCGGAAAAAGCGTTGAGCATGAGGTATCTGTCATCTCGGCAGTTCAGGCTATGGCAAGCATCAACAAGCAGAAATACAACATCGTCCCCGTCTATATGACAAAGGGAAATGAATTCTATACAGGCGAAAAGCTCATGGATATCAATTCATTCAAGGATATCCCTGCTCTGCTCAAAGAGTGTACTGAATGCGTATTCGTCCGCAGCGAGGGCAAGGTACAGCTCATTCGCCAGAAGATGAAGAAATTCGGCTCTAACCTCATATCCGACATAGACGTTGCATTCCCGATCGTTCACGGTACGAACGTTGAGGACGGTGCTTTGCAGGGCTACCTCCACACGCTCGATCTGCCGTACGTAGGCTGTGACGTCCTTGCATCTGCTATAGGAATGGATAAATTCGTTATGAAGATACTCCTCAAGGACGCAGGCTTCCCGGTGCTTGACTGCTGCCGCTTCGCCTCGTTCGATATGAAGGATATGAACAAGTGCATCGCTGAGGTAGAGAAGAAATTCCCGTACCCGGTCATCGTAAAGCCTATCAACCTCGGTTCGAGCGTCGGCATCTCAAAGGCTTCCGACCGTGACGGACTTATAAGATCTATCGAAGAAGCCTTCGAGTTCTCCGACAGGATACTCGTTGAGCCGGCTGTCGTAAAGCTCAAGGAGATAAACTGCTCTGTTGTCGGTGACAGCGAGGCTGCTGCCGCTTCTGTATGCGAAGAGCCTGTTCAGGCAAGCGACGAGGATATCCTCAGCTTCGAGCAGAAATACGTCGGCGGCGGCAAATCCGGCGGCGGAAGCAAGGGCATGGCTACTCTCAAAAGAAAGATACCGGCTGAGATAACTCCCGAACAGGACGCTTTCATCAGAAAGACAGCCGTTGACGCTTTCCGCTATCTCGGCTGCAACGGCGTTACACGAATCGACTTCATGATAGACATGGAGACAGATAAGGTGTACATCAACGAGATAAATACTATCCCCGGCTCGCTCGCATTCTATCTCTGGGAGCCCAAGGGAGTCAAGTATACACAGCTTCTTGAAAAGATGATACAGCTCGCCCTCAAACGCCACAGACAGGCTGCCAAGATAAACTATTCGTTCGATACGAATATCCTTTCGCTCGGCGGTTCGTTCGGTGCAAAGGGAAGCAAGTGCTGATAACTGCATCAGACTTTGGTTTGCAGGGGTGCAAGGCAAATTAAATCGCTTATTATAGTGAATGGCAGATCCTGTCTGACGTTCACTATAAAATATATTAATGATATAGGGGTATATTATTATGAACTTCCACAGAAGACACTTACGGGAAGATTATAACGCACAGCTTGAACAGCTCGTCGATGAGATAAAGCGTCAGCGTGCGTTGAACGGCGAGGACGTGAACGCTCCGATAAACATAACCAAGGAGCAGCTTCGTGCTTTGAAGGCAGAAAACAGGGGACTGAACGATATGCCTTCTCCGAACTCTGAGACAAAACAAGAAAAAAGCTGGCTCGGTCTTATAATGTTCACCGCAGCGGTAGCCATGTTCATATTGACAGGTCAGACGCAGAAATTCGGCTTTTTCCTGTTCGGACTGGGAATATTGCTCCTGATGTTCACCTTCGCAGACAGGACAAAGAACGTAAACGGCACTATCAGAGAAGTCACCACCGCCCGCAGGATACCTTTCTGGATAGCGAGCGGAGCATCATTCGCAATAGGAGCAGCAATGCTCTTAAAGGATATAATAAAGTAAATGTCAAAAAGGATCTGACATTTGCTGTATAATCTATTACAGACAGGAGGCCCCGGAATGACCGAAAAAGAAAAACAGCAGGCTGGCGAACTCTACGACGGCAATGACAAGGAACTCGTTGCCGAACGTGTAAAAGCCAAAAAACTCTGTGCCGAGTACAATAACACAGAGTACAACGACTACCAGAAGAGATCAAGGATACTCGACCGCCTCGTCGCTTTCAGAGGCGAGAATACCGTTATCGAGCCGGCATTTTACTGCGACTACGGCTATAACATCATGATAGGCGACAATTTCTACTCCAACCACAATCTCGTAATACTCGACTGTGCGGAAGTCACTTTCGGGGACAATATCTTCATAGGGCCTAACTGCGGCTTCTACACCGCCGGCCACCCGCTCGACTCCGAGACAAGGAACAAGGGCCTTGAATACGCAAAGCCGATCAAGATAGGCAATAACGTATGGATAGGCGGAAATGTCTGTGTCCTCCCCGGTGTCACTATCGGTGATGATGTTGTCATCGGTGCGGGAAGCGTCGTTACCAGAGATATCCCCTCCGGCTGCGTCGCTGTCGGAAATCCGTGCAGACCTGTCGAGAAGAAAAAAGATGACAAAAAGATCAATACTTCAAAAAAGTCAGGCAAATGACATTCTGACAGTACGATGACCAAAACGGAGGAAAATAAATGAATACCCTGCACTTCAAGTATGCTGTAGAGATCGAAAAGACACGTTCCATCACACAGGCGGCAGAAAATCTCTATATGGCACAGCCTAACCTCAGCAAAGCTATAAAGGAACTTGAAAATACACTCGGCATAACTATATTCCGCCGTACATCAAAGGGAGTCATACCTACAGACCAGGGAATGAGATTCCTTGATTACGCCCGTCAGATACTTATACAGATCGACAACATGGAAGCCATACACTCTCCCGACAAGCCGAAGAACAGCAAGCTCAGGATATCCGTTCCGAGAGCCGGCTACATATCAAAGGCTTTCTCGGAATATATCGCCGGAATGGAAAGCCCGGACGATATGGAGGTATACTTCTGTGAGACAAATTCTCTGCGTACTATAGAGAATGTCCGTGAGAACGGCTACGATTTCGGCATAATCCGCTTCAATACGACGCATGAGAAATACTTCTGCGATTTTCTGGAGGAGAAGAACCTCAGCAGCAAGCTCCTGTGGGAATATGAGATGCTCGCTGTAATGTCATCGGAACACCCGGCTGCAAACGCCGAGAGCCTGACATACGCCGACCTTTCGTCAGCCTATACCGAACTTGCTCAGGGCGACGATGCCGTACCGTATGTATCGGGAGCTGTCGAAAAGCTCTTCGCTGCGAACCGTCCGGCTGATATCCCTGTGAAGAAAGTCCTCATGTACGACCGTGGAAGTGCGTTGGACTTCCTGCTGACCGTTCCGGAAGCGTATATGCTCGATTCGCCCGTACCGGCGAGCCTTTGCGGAAAATACGGACTTGTCCAGAGAAGATGCTCTTTCCCGGACAACAGCTTCAAGGATATGCTGATATATTCCTCCGGACACAAGCTCTCGGAAAAGGAACTGAAGCTCGTAAACAAGCTCTATGAGGTAAGGAACGAATCTGCATTTGCCGAATATAAATAATATCCCGGAGCATATGTAAATATATGATATCTTATATAAAACAAGCGTGAATAATATTTCATGTCACGTCAAGGCACACCCCGTGTGCCTTTTATTTTTTGTGGAAATATCCCGGAACTGCGAAAAGTAATTATTGCTATTCCAATATCGATATCGGAATATCGATATTACAATGTTATATTTGTTCGGGAATACCATGTATGATATAATATATTCAATATGTTGCCGTCCTGCGGCACAAATCTTTAGAAAGAAGGTACAGATCATGTTTGAAATACTTGAAAAAAGATCTCTCAATCCGACTGTTACTCTTATGAGGATAAATGCTCCGAAAGTCGCTGCCAAAGGTGAACCCGGTCAGTTCATAATCCTCCGCACCGACGAGAACGGAGAGCGTATACCGCTCACTATAGCTGACTTCGACCGCAAGGAAGGCTGGGTAACTATCATCTTCCAGATAGTCGGCGGCACTACAGAAAAACTCAACCACATGAACGAGGGCGAATGTCTCCACGACTTCGTAGGCCCTCTCGGAAAAGCCACTGAGACAGAGGGACTCAAAAAAGTCGCTGTCGTAGGCGGCGGTGTCGGCTGTGCTATCGCTTACCCCGTTGCAAAGAAGCTCCACGAACTCGGCGTTGAAGTACACGCTATATCAGGATTCAGAAATAAAGACCTCGTTATCCTCGAAGACGAGTTCAGAGCTGCTTCATCAAAGTTCATACTCATGTCCGATGACGGTTCTGCCGGCGAAAAGGGACTCGTTACAAATGCCCTCCAGAAGCTCATCGAGAGCGGCGAGAAGTATGACAGAGTCATCACCATAGGCCCGCTCATCATGATGAAGTTCGTATGTCAGCTCACAAAGCAGTACGATATCCCCACAGTCGCTTCAATGAACCCCATAATGATCGACGGTACAGGTATGTGCGGCGGATGTCGTCTTACAGTAGGCGGTCAGACAAAGTTCGCCTGCGTTGACGGCCCTGAGTTCGACGGCCACCTCATAGACTTCGACGAAGCTATGGCAAGAGGTGCTATGTACAGAGATTTCGAGCGTAAAGCCCATGAAGATGCCTGCAATCTGTTCAAGGAGGTAAAGTGATATGCCTAATATGTCTTTAACAAGAAACGAGATGCCCGTTCAGCAGCCCGATGTGAGAAACAAGAACTTCAAGGAAGTCGCTCTCGGCTATACCGAAGAACAGGCTATAGACGAAGCTAAACGCTGCCTTAACTGCAAGGCTATGCCCTGCAAGACCGGATGTCCCGTCCAGATAGATATACCCGAATTCATCTCAAAAGTTGCCGAGGGAGACTTCGCTGCCGCTTATGATGTGATAACAAGATCAAGCTCACTGCCGGCTGTCTGCGGACGTGTATGTCCCCAGGAGACACAGTGCGAGAGCAAGTGCGTAAGAGGCAAAAAGGGCGAGCCTGTTGCTATCGGCAGACTCGAAAGATTCGTCGCTGACTGGCACAACGCTCAGCCTGCATCAGAAGTCGTAAAACCGCAGTCAAACGGCCACAAGGCTGCTGTCATCGGTTCAGGCCCTTCCGGTCTTGCCTGTGCAGGCGACCTTGCAAAGAAAGGCTACGATGTCACTGTATTTGAGGCTCTCCACGTTGCCGGAGGCGTTCTCTCATACGGTATACCGGAATTCAGACTTCCCAAGACTATCGTTCAGAAAGAGATCGAGGGACTCAAGGCTCTCGGCGTAAAGGTAGAGACAAACACTGTCGTAGGAAAGACAGTCTCTATCGACGAACTCATGAACGACGAGGGATTCGAGTCAGTATTCATCGGTTCAGGTGCAGGTCTTCCGAGATTCATGAATATCCCCGGCGAGAACCTCAACGGCGTATATTCAGCCAATGAATTCCTCACACGTATCAACCTCATGAAAGCTTACCTCCCCGGCAGCTCGACACCTATCAAGGCAGGCAGCAGAGCTGTCATCGTCGGCGGCGGAAACGTTGCTATGGACGCTGCAAGATGTGCAAAGAGACTCGGTGCTGAGGTATACATCGTATACAGACGTACAGAAAACGAACTCCCTGCCAGAGCAGAAGAAGTTGAACACGCTAAGGAAGAGGGCATCATCTTCAGGTTCCTCACAAATCCTGTCGAGATCATCTCCGATGAAAAAGGCTGGGTAAAGAGCGTGAAATGTCAGGAAATGGAACTCTCCGAGCCTGACGCTTCCGGAAGAGCAAAGCCTGTTCCGAAAGAGGGTGCTTTCATAGATATCGAAGCTGACTGCGTTATCATGGCTATCGGTACATCGCCCAATCCGCTCATCAAATCGACCACAGAAGGACTCGATACCCAGAAGTGGGGCGGTATCATAGCTGACGAGGACGGACTCACATCCCGTAAAGGCGTATATGCCGGCGGCGACGCTGTTACAGGTGCTGCAACCGTTATACTTGCAATGGGTGCAGGCAAAAAGGCTGCTGCCGCTATGGATAAATATATGTCCGAAAAATGATCTTCCATAACATCTTCTGATGTAGGAGAAAGCGTGGTATGACCAAGAATATAACATCACAGACTATACAGCGGCTTCCCGTGTATCTGAATTTTCTGAGATCCCTGCCCGAAGAGAAGAAAAAGGGAAATATCTCCGCCACCGCCATAGCAGAAGCTCTCGGACTCAATGACGTGCAGGTGAGAAAAGACCTCGCCTGCATAAGCAGCGGCGGAAGACCTAAGATAGGCTACTGTACATCAGAGCTTATTTCCGATCTGGGCAGATTTCTCGGCTTCGAGAACCGTGACAGCGTTATCGTCGCCGGAATGGGGAACCTCGGAAAAGCCATGATGGAATTCGGAAGCTTTGCCGATTACGGATTTGACGTGGTATGCGGATTCGACCGCAAGGATTCGATAGCCGGAACGACTATCGGCGGAAAACCCGTCCTCCATATCCGTGATATGAAAGAATACTGCCAGAGGGAGAATATCCGCATCGGCATAATAACTGTCCCCGCCAAAGCAGCACAGGAAGTATGCCAGCAAATGGCAGATGCAGGTATACGCTATATACTGAACTTTGCAGCCGTCCACCTGAATCCCCCCGAAGGCACGCAGGTGCATAACGAGAATATCTCTATCACCCTCGCTATGCTCGTAAGAGGCAGCAAATAAAACATAGTCACTTATAAAGAAGTTTACGCCTATTAGTGGGGAAAAACCTTTCTGAGGAAAGGTTCTTTCCCCACACCCCTTTTCCAAAGACTTTTAACATGAAATTTCCCCTGACGGGACGCTCACGAT
>CADBQF010000330.1 GCA_902796705.1 Ruminococcus flavefaciens | reverse complement strand
GCTGGTTTTCGGCTGTCACATTAAAAAAGATGTTATCCCAGCCGTCGCCCCAGTCTTTCGGAAGATGCTCCGCCACACGTTCGGGGCGTTTTGTCAGCAGAAAGAATATCACATCACTGCGTATCTTCATCAGCTCCCACGCTTCATCACGCCACTGGTCTGCCTCGGCAAGAAAGAAATCAGAAGTCATGCAAACTCTGATCTGCTCACCGCTTTTTATCTTGTAATTTCCCTTGCGGTCTTTCTGTATCGGGTAGTTGAAGCCAGCCTTAGTCCGGTATATATTTGAGCCGTCCTGATCTCTCATCTTATCGAGAAAATACATATAGCAATGGTCACAGCCTTCGCTTTTCTTGATACACCCGTGCCAGGGATTCCAGATATCGTGCATATTATTTTCCTTTCACCGCATCACTCAGTCTATTCGGAATTCTGACTTCAAAAACGCCATATTCTGATCTTAACCGTTCATCTGTAATTATTATACATCTGAGCGACGAAAAAGTCAATGCTGCCGCCCCTGATCGGCATAGATCCATTTCCCTGAATGACCTGCATCAGTGTGTATTCCGTAAAGCAGATCTCACTTGTAAAGCCAAGATCATTGGCATAAAAACTGCGTTACGTTTCCTGTTGGTCGGGCGAGGAAAGGAGTATCACCGTTGATCTCCGCCTGCATATATTTATGCCCGGCTGCTTTCATTTGTACAGAACGGAATTATCGTCTTGCGAGGCCGCCTTACTGTTCTGGAAAAAGACAGTGGAAAAATATAGATCAAACAGCAGCCGGTACGCCCTGTCATGCGTACCGGCTGCCTTTATATATAATGGAGAAAGTCGCAAAATACTGCCTTATAACCCTTGACAGTGTGTTGATACTATGATACAATTTGAAAATTACGCTTGATATTTTTCAAGTGGTGTTAGCCGTATATGATCCCAGATCATAACATTACAGGCAGTTGTAGATCTGGTATATCAAAATATAAATACAGGGATATAATAACTATGGATGAAGAAATAATGAACAGCGGACAGCAGGCTGATATGTCCGAAGATACCGCCTCTGATACTGCGGAGATCGAAGAAACTGAACAGCCAAAATATGAATACGAAGACAGCGAAGACTTCCCGGCTTCTGAAATGATATCTGATGAAGATGTCGGTCAGGAGATAGATGAAGTTCCGATCCAGAGCGGAGAGAAATTTATTGAGAGCTTCCTGTCATATGCTCCGGCTGGATTTGCCGGAAAATACAGCAAAGAGATCGAAGCTGCCTCGGCACTTGACTGGAGCAGACCGGAAGAAGCTGCTGAAAAGCTCCGCAACTCCGGCACCGACGAAGATCTTGCTGATATCATAACGGCTTTTGCAATGGTATCCGCAAGGAACTATGATGAACCTGGTATCCGTTATGACAAGATGTTCAGCAGCGGTATTATCCCGGATCATCTTCTTGAGGATATCAAGGAGTTTGTGGGCGATATGTTCTCGGAAGTGATCCCGGCTCAGGTGAATGCATCGAACGCAGGTTATTATTTTGCGATAATGACAGGCGACGATTCTGATAATTATATCAGCAGTGATATGATCGTCCGTCCGAACCTTGTCGATGTGTTCGGCTCTGACTGGTGCAGAGAGCCGATCAGCCGTTCTGAACGTGAATATGCAGTCAATAATTTCTGGTGCTGTGTTCCTCCGCTGCTCAATGCGGCTCACGGAAGCGTATCTGATGAAGATGCTCCTGCTGGAAAACAGCTCTGCGGTTCGCTTGAAGATGATATCCTTGCTTCAAAGTCACAGTGGCTTCTCCTTGATATGTCTTCCCTCGTTTGTCAGTGCCTTTACAGGCGTAACGGCTGCATATTCAGCGATATCAGCGGAAGTGCAGGCGAAAAAGACGGTGCTGAAAAATTACAGCCAGCCGATCTTGCGTCAGTCACTGATCCGGAGCAGGAGACAGGCAAGGCATTCTGCCGGTCCCTTGATCTTATAAAGGCTAAATACGGCCAGCAGATCATTCTCATCAACGGAAGGATCAGCAGCTACAGTCTCGGCAGCGACGGAAAACTCACATCTGACGGCATCGATCATTCTCAGGAAAACGAGCTGCTCGGCAATGCGTACTCATTCGCAAGAAAGAGACTCGGCTGCTATGGCAGCTCTTTCGCTGAAGGATTCGTTCCGTGCGGAACCGATGTTTCATCGGCTTCACCTTCACATGGAAATGATATTTATAATGATACAGTCAATAAGCTTATAAAATATGTGATCTCAGAAATGCCGGTCAAGAAGAATTACCTTCGCTGCAGCGGCGAAGCGTGGCTGAAAAACCTCATTTCTCTTGCCTCCGGGAACAGTATGAGCGAGATAGCTGATGCTGTCCGCCTTGACAGAGTAGATGAGTGTATACTTGCTCTTGGTGCAGACGATATGAAAAAGTACAGCTCCATGCTTGCAAAGGTCTACGACTATGAGAAGCTTTACATGGACAAGCTCCTTGAAAACTTCGATTTCGGCAGAAACAAAGACCTGAAAGCAAAGCTCGCATCGGCTGCCGGTCTGGATCCCGTAAAATGATATAAATGTCCGCCGGCGGATATCTATGGCTGTTCCGCTGCGGACGATCGTATAAATATCATCGATTAATTGAAAGGAAATGTGAAGAATGAGTGATATCAACCAGAAACCGTACAACGCTGAAAAGGAAAATGATACTGAATCAGTCCTGTACGCTCTGTTAGGAAAAGATAAAGATCACGTCTGGGCATTCTGTTCCGGACAGTACAGTCAGGATTTCAGAGGAAACCCTAAGTATTTATTCCTTTATATCAATAAATACAGACCTGATATCTATGCTTACTGAATTCAATTCACTTATCGAAAGGGAAAAAGCTGATACACGCTGCACCTGCGAAGTGATACTCCTCGGAAAACTCGCTCCTAAGGACGATAAGGACGTAGCTGCCAAGCTCGC
>CADBQF010000329.1 GCA_902796705.1 Ruminococcus flavefaciens | reverse complement strand
GCAGGAAGACTGCCTTATAACAGTATTATCCCACGTATCACCTGTGAGATACGTCCGGGAAAAAGGAAAATCAATGAAGATAATAAAAGCACTGTGCATATCTGCCGCCTGTGAGATACTGTGCCTTTTTATAGCATTCACTCTTGCAGGAAGTCAGATGATGTTCATGAGAGTATTGAGTGCCGTATGCACAACAGGGATACTTGTCTGCATCATGGGCAGCAATGCGGCGAAAACTGCTTCCGCTGACAGGAAGCAGGAACGCATACAGAAAAGATCCGCTGACCGTATCATGACAGCACTGTCATCTCTCGCTTCGTCAGCCGTGAATATCATTAGCTGGGCAGTATTATATATCACTCACAGCCGGGGAGAAGACTTCTACCGCTGGCACAAGCTGCTTAACGCACCGTTTTTTCAGATATACAATATAATAGAGCCGTCCGCATCGTCAAATTCGCTTTCCGGGGCGGAGATATATGCGATGCTCCCGCTGTCGTTCGTTCCGGCGGCAGTGTACATAACGGCATATCTGCTCTCGTATAAGGGAATGCTCCATTCTGACTGAAATTGATTTAAAATAAACCGGGGTATTATATCATTTTTTGTGCATATTCACAAAACAGAGAGAGTATATGCACCGGTACTTGACATCTGTGCAAAAGTGTGGTAAAATCAGTTACAGTAGGGAAATAGGGGTATTTTTGTTTCCCTGCACTAATAGGGAACAGAACGGGAGATCTGAGATCAGCCTGTTTTGGAATTTTTTATTTATTACAGGAGGTCTTTACTATGGCATTTTGTCCTAACTGCGGAAACCAGATACCTGACGGCGGAGTATGTCCGTGTCAGAGCGGAGCTATGAACATGAACAATAACCCGATGAACATGAACAACGGCCCCGTGAACCAGAACTATAATCCCTACGCTCAGCCTTCAAATCAGGGCGGCGGCGTACAGCTCGACCAGAAGAAGCAGCTCATTCTTTACGGATGTATCGCTGCCGGTGCGATCGTTGTGCTTGTTCTCCTCTTCAATCTCCTCTTCGGCGGCGGATACAAGAAGCCTATCAAGCAGGTAGTCAAGGGATTCAATCACAATAACGCTAAGAAGATCGCATACGCTATGTATCCTAAGGAGTACATCAAGGACGAACTCGAAGATGAGGACGATTTCGACTGGGACGATGCTGATGATGCTATCGAAGATTCAAAGGAATACTTTGAAGACGAGTACGGCGAGGACATTAAGATCAAGGTAAAGTTCCTCGACAAGAAGGACGTAAAGAAGAAGGAACTCGAAAAGCTTGAGGATATGTACGATGATGTCTATGACGCTGAGGTCAAGAAGGCTTACAAGGTAAAAGTTGAAATGACTATCAAGGGCGACGACGACGACGACGACAGCAAGGTATGGCTCTATGTTGTTAAGCTCAAGGGCGACGGCTGGAAGCTTGCACCTTACGGCAGCGGAGCTTCAATGTTCTCGATCTATTGATTTGAATTATATGAAAAGAGCAGAGGAAGGACTGAAAATGTCCTTCCTCTTTTTCATGCCCTGTGAAAGCTTTTCAGCTCCGTGATAAAAAGCAGCACAGATACGGCAAAGAGCGGCAGGAATATTTTCCCATATATGCACGTCAGTATCAGAAGCGACAGCGAGATGCCGAAATACAGGCAGTTCAGCAGACGGTCTGTCAAAGTTTCGTATTTCGTGCAGTCGGTAAAGAGATGTATCAAAGCACCGCCGTCAAGCTGACTGTAGGGGAGAAGATTATACACAGCCGCACCGAGGTTCAGCAGAGTAAAAGCTCCGCTGCACCGCATAATTTTCAGGACGATATACAATATGATATTGACCGCCGGGCCTGCCGCAAGTATCACCGCACCGTGAGAAACTGGTCTGAGCGGCTTTTTTTCTGTCACAAGGCGTATGCCTGTTCCCGATAATCCGACGGCTCTCAGTTTCGTCCCGAAAGCTGCTGCGGCAGCAAGGTGTCCGGCTTCATGCAATGCACACACAGCATAGAATGCAAGTATCTGCTTTGTATCCCTCATCATGAACACAAGTGCATTGAACATCAGGAACGAGAAACTGACCGATATCTCCGCACCGTTATGTCTTAACCTCACCGCATCACCGCAAAGAGGAGTTTCAGCGGATTCGGGAACAACTCATGTCCGTCAGCCGAAAGCTCCTTTATCTGGCGGAAAAGCTGCTTTCCCATTCCCGGTGATATCGCATCTGCCGCAAGCACAGCAGCCGCACAGAGTATGCACAGAGCCGCCTGCATAGCCGGGACATCGTCCTTCTTCCGCCTTGAACGCCCCTCAAAATGCTGTAGGAGCTGCGATGTATCATCTTCCGGGGAGATGCCGGTATCTGTCAGTTCTTCGGTTTTTTCGTTTTCCATAAAGATCACCTCATCAGAGTATATTCCGATGAGGTGAAGAAAATTCTTATGAAAGCTTTGCGAGCTGAGCGAAATTATCTTTCAGAGCCGGATATAACTTCCGGTATAGCTGATAATATCCTTCATATATCTGAACATTTCTGCTGACCGGCTGCTGGACTTTATCTGTGTGTATCATCTGACCGCAGGCTTCCTGAACATCTTTGTAGATGCCTGCACCGACACACGCAAGGATAGCCGCACCGAGAGCAGGGCCTTCCTTTGAAGCTGTCGTTTTCACTTCGCAGTTGTACAGGTCAGCGAGCATACTTCTCCACAGAGGAGATGAACCGCCGCCGCCGCAAGCTGTCATATCCGAGACAGATATCCCCATTTCCCTGAAAACTTCAACGCAGTCACGCAGAGAATACGATACTCCCTCCATAACGGCACGGAGCATATCTCTTTTTGTGTGTATAGCCGAAAGTCCGAAGAATACGCCTCTTGCGTCCGGATCGAGATGAGGCGTGCGTTCTCCCATTAGATACGGCAGATATATCAGTCTGTCAGAACCGGCAGGGACTTTTTCAGCCTCCCTGTCCATGAGCTGATATTCGTCTATCCCCATGAGCGAAGCCGTTTCCTTTTCGGAGCGGCAGAAATTATCCCTGAACCATTTCAGCGAAAGACCTGCCCCCTGAGTAACTCCCATGACGTGCCATGCACCGGGAACGGCTGCACAGCAGGTGTGGACTCTGCCGGCTTTATCGATAGATATTTTAGAAGTATGGGCAAATACGACACCGGAAGTCCCGATAGTAGTGAAGGCTTTTCCGTCGGAGATAACGCCTGTTCCGACGGCAGCAGCGGCATTGTCGCCGGCACCGGCAACGACAGGGATCCCCTCACAGAGCAGGAGTTTTTCAGCCATTTTACTTGTGAGAGTTCCCGCCGCTTCGCAGGATTCGTAAAGTTTTCCGAGCCAGCTCTTATCGATCTCAAATTCAGAGAGAAGCTCGTCAGACCAGCATCTGTTCTTTACATCAAGGAGCTGCATACCGGAAGCATCGCTCACATCAGAGGCATATTCATCAGTCAGCAAAAATCTGAGGTAGTCTTTCGGCAGAAGTATATGAGCCGTTTTGGAGTAGATCTCCGGTTCGTGGTTCTTCACCCAGAGTATCTTTGCGGCAGTCCAGCCGGTAAGTGCAGGATTCGCAGTGATATCGACGAGCCTGTCACGGCCGATATGTTCCGTCATCCATGCGGCTTCTTCGGAAGTACGCTGATCGCACCAGATGATCGAACGGCGGAGGACATTATTATCCTTATCGAGCAGGACAAGGCCGTGCATCTGTCCTGATATGCCGATAGCTTTCACGTCTTCCTTTTTAACATGAGTCAATGATACGACTGCACGCACAGCATCTATCATTGCATCAGCCCAGTCGGAAGGATCCTGTTCCGCATAGCCGTTCTGCGGCTGATACATATAATAAGTTTCGGTATGGGAAGCTATGGTTTCTCCGGACTCGTCGAAGAGTACCGCCTTAGTGCCGCTCGTTCCGCAGTCTATGCCTATCACGTATGACATATCCATGCTCCTTTCATAAAATTGCATAATTATAGTCAACGCCGGAAAGCTCCGGGCGTTGACTATAAAGTTTCTGACGATGTGCCAGAGAGCAAACTATTCCGTTTGCTTTTAACAGCTTCGCACACAGCAGCCGGAGAGTTCAGCAAGTCTGTCTGCGGTCACGATCAGCACTGGTGCGGAGCTGTATTTTTCACCGGAGATACAGCAGTATTTTTCTGTCAGTCTGCAAGGTATCTGAGATGAGCCGTTTCGATGTCTTCATAAGATGCGGGACTATCAATGATGCTTGACTGCACAGGTTCAACACGGAGCATTTTTTCGATCTCGCTTCTTATACGTTCGTTCAGATTATCGGCTGCCTGATCTTTATAGATCATAGAAATCCCTCCTTATGGAAAAGGACGCATTTATCCGTACTATGCACAGGCTGCGTCCTTACTGACTTGTAGGCATAGTGATTTGATGCAAACAGACTTATATATCAAAGGCTGAACATAATGTTATTAATAACAGCCTCCAGCAGCTCCTGACGGCCGCTCGTGAGAGAATCGGTAACTTCTCCCTTGGCGAGAGCGTATTTTTCAAGCTCTTCAAATCCGGCTTTTCCGTCGATGATATCCTTTCCGATACCGGTCTCCCATGAAGAATATCTTTCCCTGACGAAATTGTCGATACGTCCGTCTTCTATGATTCTGAAAGCGATCCTCAGACCGAGGGCAAAGGTATCCATTCCGGCGATATAGCTGTAGAATATATCTTCCGGAGTGAAGCTTCCTCTCCTTGCCTTTGAGTCGAAGTTCAGACCGCCGTTGGTGAAACCGCCTGCTTTGAGTACCTCATACATACACAGAGCGGCATCATAAACATTAGTGGGGAACTGGTCAGTATCCCAGCCGAGCAGGGGATCGCCCTGATTTGCGTCGATAGAGCCGAAGAAACCGTTTTCTCTTGCGACACGAAGTTCATGCTGGAAAGTATGCTGAGCCAGAGTAGCGTGATTTGCCTCTATATTCATTCTGAAATCTTTTTCAAGGCCGTATTTACGCAGGAAGCCGAGAACAGTAGCCGTATCAAAATCGTACTGGTGCTTTGTAGGCTCTTTTGGCTTGGGTTCGATGTAGAAATCACCTGTGAAGCCGGCTTTTCTGCCGTACTCAACAGCCATTTTCATAAGGCGTGCCATGTTGTCGAGTTCGAGTCCCATGTTCGTATTGAGCAGAGTCTCATAACCCTCTCTGCCGCCCCAGAAAACATATCCCTGACCGCCGAGTTTTATCGTAGTATCGATAGCTTTCTTGATCTGTGCGGCAGCAAAGGCGAAAACATCAGCCGACGGGGAAGTACCTGCACCGTGCATATATCTTGGGTGATCGAAGCACTTGGCAGTACCCCAGAGGCATTTGATGCCTGTCTCTTTCTGTTTTTTGACGATATAGTCAGATATCTCGTCGAGTTTTGCGTTTGTCTCAGCGAGGTCGCCGTATTCCGGAGAAAGATCGCGGTCATGGAAGCAGAAATATCCGATAGAGAGCTTCTGCATTATCTCGAAAGCGGCATCGACTTTAGCCTTAGCTCTTGCGGCAGGTTCAGTCTCACCCCACGATTTGTCAGCAGTACCGACACCGAACATATCAGTTCCGTCGCCGCCCATAGTATGCCACCATGAGAGTGCGAAGCGAAGGTGTTCTTTCATAGTTTTTCCGCCGATGACTTCATCGGGATCGTAATATTTAAAAGAAAGCGGATCGTCAGAATTTTTTCCCTTGTAGGGTATCTTGCCGATCTCCCTGAAAAATTCGCTCATAATGACCTCCAACGCTGATATCTATTGTTACAATTACTATGATATTTTATTGATTGGAACTATTATAACACATTAAATCAGAAAGGTCAAGAACTTTTATATATATTTTTTACAATTTTGAGAACTTTTTGTATATCAAGATCCATATACGGCTGAAAAATGAAAAAGATCAGGAACGCTCTTCACAAAAGCGTTCCTGATCTGATGTGTATTTTACTGGATAAGGTCAAGAGAAAGTTTCCTTGAGTTAACATCGAAGTAGTTTTCAAGCTCTGCGATATAGAACCTGAAGCATACCTCACCGTTGAAAGTCATAACGTCGCCTTCATCGGAGATGCCGAGTTCTTCGAGCTGTGCATCTGTGAGGTCATTGAGGACGATCGAACGGCTCTTGATGAGGTGCATAGCAGTGAGCTGGCGGGTAGTCATTGTATTGATATAGATCCTGCCCTCGTGCTTCTTGAAGTCATCTTCGAGGTCAGCCGGGAGAGCGAGGACGTAATACTTGCCGCCTGCTTCTCTGCCGATGCTGAAATGAGCGAGCTGCTCATCATCGAGTTCATCGAGCGGGATAGGATCAACGTCGTGAGCTGTTTTGCCGATAGCGAATTTATCAGTCGTATCGAGGTCAGCCATTGAAAGAACGAGCTTCTGATCGTAGGTATAGCCGAGCTTTTTAAGGTCAGCTTCGGAGAGCTTTACAGTGATGTTGTTTGAGATCTTGTCGAGTTCGCCGGTTATCTCTTCTCTTGTCTGGGTACTCCAGCTTATCTCAGCTTTCTTGGCGATAGGTCTTTCAACGTGAACGACTCTGCTCATATTTTTGAGAGTGAAAGTAACGAGCGGCTTCTCCTTATTGAAGAGGAACACATCAGCGTAGTTAGGCTCAACGATGACAGAAGTGCTTCCGTTGGAGGTATCTTCGGTATTTATAACGGTATATCGGTATCTTCCGGACGGTGAAACGCCCTTGTCGATAACTGTCTCCTTTGCCGAAGAAACGAAGAATGACGTGAAGAGGAAGTAACCGAGAGCTCCGAAGATATAGAAAAGTATCGTGAGCGTACCCATTGCCGTTTTGATACCCTCTCCTGCACCGGAGAAAAGGAGTATCACTATGCCGGTGATAAGTATGGGTATCACGAGTCCCCACTCACCGAGGTAGAGCAGCACCACCGGCAGCATCACCGGGAGTATCAGGAAGCTGGTGAGTTTTGTGAGAAACTGATTTCTTGAATAGAACATGAAGACGAGTGCGAGGAGCGACACAGCCGATACAAGCACGCACAGTGATGCACGGGATCTTATATGTATGTCATAGAATATCGAATAATAACAAAGACGGAAAACGAATATTGCATATATTACACTGACCAGGGCTGCTGCTCTTTTTGTCCAGACGTTTTCTAAAATATTTTTCATTGCTACCTCCGCAGATGAGATCCGCATAGAGAGCTGTCTGCTGCACATAGAGCGGATACTTGATATGATATCCAACAGCCGGAAACAGGCTGTCGGTTTTTACGCATTTATTATATTATACCATTTTTGTCCGGAAGATACAAGCTATTTTTTTAAAATTTCTGGAAAAAAGGTAACAAATTCCCTGCCGATTAATCCTGAACTTTTATTTGTCACGCTGAATTTTGCCTTGTTCTTTACAATTTCAGGAAAAAGTAGTATAATTGATTTATTATGATAAAGTGAGAAAAAGGAGGAGAGAGTATGAAGAAGATATTTTCAGCAAGGAATTTATTTATCCTGCTTGCTGCTGCCTGTATCGTCGTTATATTTATGTTCTCTACTGAGAATTCCGGCGAATCGAGCGAGCGGAGCGGAGGCTTGGCTTATATTGCAGTCCGCCTGCTGCACAGGAACTACGATTCTCTCCCTAAGTGTGAACAGAAGACTCTGCTCGGAAGTGCAGACCACATCGTCCGGAAACTCGCTCATTTTTCGATATATGCCTTCCTCGGAGCGTGCATCTCATTCGCAGCCGGCAGACGGAAGCTCATCAGCAGGGGAACGTTCATTGCATTGCTCCTGAGTTCAGCCTACGCCTGCACAGATGAGCTGCATCAGCACTTCGTCCCCGGAAGAGCCTGCTCATTGAAGGATATATGCCTTGACACAGCCGGAGCCGTCACCGGTATCCTCGCCGCTTTCATCATGATAGGCATAGCCGACCGCCTCTTCCGCCCCGATAAGGTGGATTCATAAAGAAGCTTAAACTGTAAAATTTTCCCTGACAGGACGCTCACGATAGCTATCGTTTACGGCAAAACGTGCCGGAGCGTCCCGTCAGGGAATATTTTATGCTAAAAGTCTTTGGGAAAAGGTATGGGGGAAACCTTTCCTCAGAAAGGCTTCCCCCATGAAAAAGGTGTAAACTTATTTAGCAGGATCCGGCTTATTACTGCATACCGCCCTTGGTATAGAAGTTATCCTGAATGATAAGCGAACATCCGCCGAGGAAGTTATTTTTTCCGTCGAGCTTGCTGAGAACGACTCTGTCTGCGATCTCCTCGCTGACGAGGCGGATCATCTCACGCTTTACATAGTCGAACTGCTTCTCGCTGAGCTTGAAGTTATGGAGAACGACTTTCTTTGCAAAGTGGCTGATAGAAAGGTTGTTCACGAGTACGGTGTACTTTGCGATGAGGTTGTCAACGAGACTTTTCACCGGTTCTTCGCCTCTCATGAGAGCCATGAAGACATTATCCGTGTTTATGCGGCTCTTGTCGCCTTCGGTAAGCTCATAAAGCACAGGAGTCTTGTCCTTTGAATAGATCTCATAGAAAGCGTTGAGCATAGCTGTCCTTGAAAGTTCAGCCTTGACTGAACCGTTCGGATAGCCCTCATACTGCTTTCCGTCCGGAGCAACGATATATCTCTCGATAGTTGAAGTATAGGAGATATAGTCGCTGGAAAGCTCGTTCTTGTTGATGATAGCGAGGTTTACCTGATTTCCGTTGTAGATGAAAGCCTGGTTTGTCTGATAGCCGTTCTGTATACGGAAATCGTTGTTGGCGAGTGCCATAAGGCCAATTGCGTTTCCGCAGTGGATATCGAAAGATATACCGCTGGAGAGCTTATCGATAAAGTTGCTGAAATCAAGAACTCCGTCCTTATAGAAGATCTTGAGCTTGCCCCACATAGACGGAACAACGCCTACACCAAGTCCCAGTACCTTGTCCTTGGTAAGACAACTGTTCTCCACCATTTCGTTGCTTGTCTTAATTATGTAGTTGATGATGTCCTTGCTGGTCGTTCTCTCATCTATGACCATACTTGACTTATCGAGTATCTCTGAGTTAAGGTTCGTAAGGCCTACACTTACTTCCTTTTCGTCCACTGTTGCACCTAAAGCAAAGCGGCTGTTCACATTGATATCGATGAGGATCTTTCTTCTGCCTTTCTGTAATTTTTCGGTATTGACCGGAGCCTCACCGATCTCTACCAAAACCCCTTCTTCGATCATTTCGTTGGTGATGATCGTCACCGCAGCTCTTGTTATCTCAAGGGCACTGGCGACATCGACTCTTGAGATAGGACCTGCTTCACGGATAACACGCAAGATCTGCATTCTGTTTCTTCTTTTGAGATCAAGCTTGCTGATTCCTCTTTTTTCCATGTTCTCTACGCTCCATTCTAAAATAATTTAATATAATATGCAGGACACAACCACTGTATCTTGAATTTATTATAACACATTTATAATAAAAATCAAACAGTTTTTAAAAAAAAAATTAAAATCAGCGAATGTTACAAACGGAATCTATCATTTTTGTTAAACATTCTGTATATTTTAACAGTAATGGTAGAGTGACCGCCGACAACACCGTGCCGAGTGCGAAAATTTGTGATGCGTACACCGAGTTTTTACCGTATTTCAAGCACATTAACGTACACATAGCAGCCGGAGGGGCAGCCGATGCGATAAGCACGGTGTGTGTTACCGGGGTGCATATACCGGTAACAATAAGCAGCAAAGATATTACCGCCGGTATAATAACAAGCTTTATCGACACTATATAGTAAATTCTTTTATTTGAGAGCAATTTCTTTATATTTGCTGACGATATAGTCACGCCCGACACCACCATTGCAAGCGGTGTGTTGAGGTCAGTGATATACTCCAGAGCCTTTGAAACTGTACCCGGAAGGCGTACTCCTGCAAAGAATGTCACAAGTCCGAGGACTATCGATATTATCGTTGGCGAGCGGAAGACTTTCAGCAGGTCGTTCACATCACGCTGTCCTGAGATCATTATAACGCCGTGTGTCCATACGATGATGTTGAATACCGTGATATAAGCTGTGAGGTAGAAAACTCCCTCGCTGCCGAATACCGCATTCACGAGCGGTATCCCCATGAATCCGCAGTTGGAATATATTGCTGAAAAGCGTTCTGCTTCCGTATCACGCCCTTCCTTGTGCCTTATCAGCAGATAAGCCATGCCTATGGCAGCAGCGAATGATACTGCTGAAAGTGCGAAGGTGAGCAGCAGGTTCTTCACGAGCCTTGACTCACACTCTTTCTGGTATGACATGAAAATAACTGCCGGATTGACTACCTGAAGCACGAACTTTGAAAGGCTGCTGTTGGCCTCCTGGCTTATCAGACCTGTTTTTGCACATAATACGCCCACGAAGATCAGTATGAGCATTATGAACGTCTGATTCAATATGGCTGAAGCCATGATATCCCCCTTTTGCGGGACCGCATGACTTATGTAAATGCACACGATGAACAGCTCCACCGATCCCTGAACTATTGCTGGCGGCTTAATAAATATAGATAATATATTTTCAGTTTTTGTTTAATAATTAATACATAATTCTGCCACTAAGAGATATTGTATCATAAAAACAATTGTTAGTCAAATAAAAATCAACAAATATAGGCACAAAACAGCAGAATCATAGCTTTACACAGTTTTTTTGAAGTTTTGCACCTCATAATTGACAATACCTCCGTGTTTTTGTGGACACACGGAGGCATTATATATGATTATTACCTGTTATTTAATTCCTTGACAGGATCGAGATAAGAGCCGTTCTTCATGATCTCGATATGAAGATGCGGTTTGAGCGAGCTTTCTATATCGGCTGTATCACCTACAAGTCCGATGATATCTCCGCTGAGAATATGATCGCCCTCCTGTACGGAGAGGTCATCTGACAGGCCGCAGTATCTTGTGACGTACCCGTTATTGTGGTCGAGAGTCACGGTCACGCCCCATACGGCATCTTTTTTGACGGAAGTGATATTTCCGTTGGATACAGCATAAACTTCCGTACCGACTTCCGCACCGAAGTCAGTGCCGTTGTGAGTCTGCCAAGTTCCTGTAGTGGCATTCTTGACGAGTTCGCTTCCGCTGAACGGATTCACTACATCTGAGATATCAGCGAGAGGCGGTCTGACATTTTCCATTTTTGTCACGACACCTGCTTCGAGTATCTCCTGAACGGGATCGGCTTCTTCCGTATCAAAAACGGCTTCGATAGATTTTGCGACCTGTTCTGCCGAAGGCTGGGGCGAAGTCTGCACCGGTGCAGGTATCGTAGCCGGCGGGGGAGTCGTCTGCGGTACAGACGGAGCCGTTTTCGGAAGATCGGTATACTTCTTATCGACGGGAGCTTCCTGTATCGTTACGCTTTTAGGCGGAGCAGTCTCTGTGACGGTGAGTTTTTCTCCCTGATCGTAAGCAAAGAGACAAGCACCTCCGATCATCACAGCACTTATGCCGAGGGCAGCGTAAAAGCCTTTTGAACCTGAAATTTTGTTATCCGATAATGAATTCTTTTTCACGTATAACACCTCCGTTTATAGTTTTGACTGATAAACGGAAAATATACGCATTATTTATCGTTCTCTGATTTGTTTTCGAGGCGGTCAACAGCCCACTGGAGCTCATAGTCCTCTTTGTCGTGGAATATCTTCATAGCCGTTTCCTTGTCGAGAGGTATCCTCACTTCAAGCGGATTACGGCTGATGCGGTCTGCCTTTGTATCGACGTTCGGCACACAGTTTTCATCGAGGATAAGTCCTGTAGGGAAGCATACGGTGATCTGTCCGCCTGAGAGAACGCATACACCGCCTGTCTCCTGATTACAGCCCTCCGGATCGGTGATGCCTGCAAGTGTCACGTTAGGAAGTCTCGAAAGATAAAGTGAAGTACCGTCGCCTGCACTTGCACAGTTGAAATTCGTCAGAGCGATAACTTCAAGATCGGCAAATTCTCCCGTACCGTGTATTCCGTGGTCTGATACGCAGGTGTATTTTCCGTTTTTGCGGATACCGAGCCCCTGACCGTACCAGTCTTCATCGGTGAGAAGATCGGTCAAAGCACAGCCTATCTCATCGAATCCGCCCATATTGTTTCTGAGGTCGATAACGAGATATTCCATGCCCTGTGCTTTAAGGTCACTGAGCTTTTCACGGAAAAGATCCCTTGCGAATTTGTGGTCGCCCCTGACGTAGCTGAACATATCAGTAAATCCGAACGAAGTGAAGAAAGAAGCATCATTCAAAGCTGTAGTCTCTTCGGCAGTGAGCTGAAGATATCCGCACTTGTCATCGAGCATTCTCGTGGAGAAGTTCTGGTTGAGGAACTCCTCATAATCATCGGTCTCTCTGTGAGCGAGCAGCTCGAATGCTTCATTTACAGAATCCTTTTCTGAACCGGCAGAGAGAGTAACTGTCTTCTCCTTGCCGGACTTGTCCTTGAAAGTGACATCTACAGTTTCACCGCCCACACCCGACAGATCGATCACAGAAATGATATCAGCATTTGCCTTTACCGGAAGACCTCCGTCGATAACGTCTTCTTCTGCGGCTTTAAGGACAGGTTTGCCGTTCCATTTGGTTATGACAGTTCCGTCTTCTATGCCGAGCTTGTTGACTTCCTCATCGGTGCATACAGCGATAACTTCACCGTTTTCGAGCGGTATCATAGCCATGCCGTATTTTTTCGGTTCGAGCGGGGACGAATAATTTTCCTTATCAAAAGAAGTATTGATCCATACATGACCGTCATGAAGCTCGTTGCAGAAAAGTATGACGGCATCAGTGTATTTTCTGGGATCGTTTGCTTTTTCGGCTTCTTCAACGAGCGGCATATATTTTGCTTCAAGCTCCTTGAAGTCGATCTCTTTCCATTCTTTCAGGATATATGTCTTGTCCATAGTCTTCACGAGAGAGCGGAAAGAATCCGTGTAGCTCTGCCTTGAATAATTGAAGAAATTAGGTGCATTCAGTATATAGAACGGGAAGCACAGAGCGATAAGTATACCCGTGACCGATGCGGCTATCCTGTAGCCGATACGCCTGTTTGCAAACGGGATAGGGATAAGTGCAAGCACCGCCATGGCATACATGGTTATAAACATACCCCAAGCATTAAAAAATCCCATAACATAGATCAGGAAATGACAGATACAGATGATAAGAGGACAAAGGCACAGGAGTCTCCATATCCTTATCTTCTTTCTGTCGCCCTTCCATAGATGATGCAGAACAGCGAGAGCGATTATCGTCAGCAGCACACCGCCGCCCCATAGCATCTGTATCTTGTTCCCGGTCGCCAGTAAGTGCCGTACAGAACCAATAACAGTTTTCATATAGCCGGTTTCCTTTCAATTAAAAAATTTTATATCTTATTATATCATATGAAATATTATATGTCAATAAAAATTCCCCCTTAGACTCGCTGCTTATAAAGAAGTTTATACCTTTTAGTGGGGGAAAACCTTTCTGAGGAAAGGTTCTTCCCCAATAGAAGACATATACTTCTTTATAAGCAGCGAGTATACGGGGGAGCTTTTATTATCGTGATGTTGTTGTAGTGGTTGTAGTTGTCGTAGTAGTTGTTGCAGTTTCTGTTGTGGTGGTAGTCGTAGTTGTTTCTATTTCGGGGCGTACTTCTTCGGGGAGTTCGAGCTTTTCGGGTTTTACGCCTGCAAGACCGTAGCACTCCTGATAAGCGAGTATGATATCCCTTATCATATATTTGGAGTATTCGCCGTCTTCGATAACGCCTGCGAAAGCGATCTCCGGATCATCAGCCGGAGCAAAGCCGATGAAGAACGAGTTCTGGCGGTTGAGGTCGTCGCTCTTCTGCGGAGTACCTGTTTTTATAGCAACATCGAATCCGAGGTCGGAGAGCGAATATGTGCTTACCGGGATATTATGGGAAGCATCTATCATACCGCCTATTATATAATCATAGACATAGTCATAGTTGAGATCGATAGTTCCTGCAATAGTCGGCTTTGTCGTGAATACCGGTTCATCTGAGCCGTAATTGTAAAGGCTGTCCACGAGGTAAGGCTTGTAGCGGACACCTCTGTTTGCGATAGTATTTGCGACTACTGCCATTTGCAGGGGAGTCATGCCGCAGTCGAAGTTACCGATACCTGCCTGTATGACATATCCGACATACCACGGGATACCTTTCTCGGCAAAAGTTTCAGGGTTGCAGAGATATCCGGCAGCGTCGCCTGTTTCGATGCCTGTCGGAGAACCGAGTCCGTAGAGCTTTGAATATCTTGTTATCTCGTCGATGCCGAGACGGTTCGAGAGTTCATAGAAATAAGAGTTGCACGATACTTCTATAGCGTGTCTTACGGCGATATATCCGTGAGTTCCTGTACATGAGAAGTGACCGCCGTAGTATTCATATCCGTGAGCACAGTAGAAAGAAGTGTATCCGTCAACGATACCCTCATTCAGACCGGCAGTAGCGGTGATCGTTTTGAAAGTCGAACCCGGACGGTAGAGTCCGTATGTGCATCGGTTGAGCAGGGGAGAATTCTCGGCATTGAGGAAATAGTCGTAATTCTCCGAATAATCCTTGAGGTTGTAAGTCGGAGCAGTAGCCATTCCCTTGACAGCACCGGTCTTTGCATCAAGTACAACGACAGCACCGCACTGAGTCCTCATATATCCGGCACTGAAATTGTTGAGGAAGTTATTGAGTATCTCCTGTAATTTTAGCTGATAGTTTCCGTCAACGGTGAGTTTTACGGTATATCCTGATTTAGTGTCGCTTACATTTTCGATGCCCTTGACAGCACCGTTATCGACAGTGATAGCTTCTATGCCATTCTGACCACGCAGTTCAGTCTCCATAGCGGCTTCGATACCGCTTTTACCGAGCGTGTCGTTGAGAGCGTAGCCTTTCTGTTTGAGTTCATCGTATTCCTCAGCGTAGATAGGGCCGACAGTGCCTATCTCGTGGGGGAGGATATCTCCACGGACGATCTTTCTCTCGGAAGTCTCGACAGCTTCAATGCCCTTGTAGAAATTTCCGAGTTCCTTCATCTCGATAACGGTAGTCGGATCGACGTCTTCCATTATGAGCATATCATTGCTGTAGGAGAATTCCTTAGCGAGCATCTCGTAACGCATACCGGCGATGATGCGTTTTTCCTTTGCGGTGTACTTATCCGATATCTTATAGTCGGAGATTAGCTTGTCGATGCAGTTTTCCGCAGAGGCGTACACGTTGAGGTTGAGCTTCTTCACCACATCGGAAGTATCTTCCTCGGTGAATTTATATGGTTCTGAACGGGTGATAGGGAGACTCTCCTTGAAGACGTAGTCGTATTCAAGAAGGGCATTGTATATGTTCAGCAGAGTCTCATTTCCCTCCTGAAGGTCGTCCGGGAAGAAAGCCTTCTGGAGAACGAGGTCACAGCGTGCGTCGTTCGTGACGAGAAGATTTCCGCTGTAGTCGATTATCTCTCCACGGGTAGCCTTTATCTCCTTATTGAAGACGAGTCCGCTGTCAGTTCCTTTCGAGAGTTCGCCGTCCTCTTCGCTGCCCACGACCTGTATTTCCATGAGCCGCAGACCGCTCACTGCTGCAAGGAATATAACAAGGGCAGCAATGATGACAGATTTTATAGTATCTGAAAAAGTTCTGATATTTACCACCTTCCAAATTGCTGGAACGATAATATTATGTTCTGATGATCTCCGTGGCAGGAAAACTGCCTTTAATTCGTCTTAATAGCCTCCTCAATGGTAAGGTGCGTCTTAGGCATCAGGAATCGGTCTGTTATCTTGTAGAGGATATAGACGAAAACCGAAGATATCATGGTGTATATCCATATTCTTAGCGTATATCGTGAGAATATACGTGATACGTGTTCGTATTTCCACATCTGATAGTAGAATTTGTAGTCAAGACCGCACTGTATGAACGACACGGCTGCTGTGATGAGGAAATAGTTGATGAATTTCCTCCTCAGATAAAGCTCGAACAGCAGTGATGATATCACGCAGAAAAATGTTAGCAGCACAGCGTTGTAACCGAACAGTCTTCCGCACGCAATATCTGTCAGGAAGCCGCATACAGCACCGGTGACAGCCGAGCTGTACTGACCGCTGCCCAGCGATACGCACAACGCAGCCGGCACGAGAAGCACAGGTTTCAGCCATGTTCCCGAAGTCATGATTACGAACGAGGCGAGTATTATGATATAGTACATCACCCAGCGTGCGACAGTTTTTATGTAGAGGATACGCTGTTCACGGGTAGTTTTAATCCTCATCGCTTTCCTCCCTCTTTCCGCTGAAATCGGTTATGACTATAACGGAAGTGAGACGTGTGATATCGATGCACGGTTCTATCTCTGCACAGGAAGAGAGTCCGTTTGAATCGATCTGGATATCCTTTACAGTACCCACAGCGTAGTCCTTCGGGAAAAGTCCGCTCGAACCCGTTGTTATCATAAGGTCGCCTTCACGGAGGTGATTGTTCGTGCTGAGGTGGGTGAGCTTTGTATTTCCTGATTCGGCAGAGAGGATATTTCCCTCGACGATGCCCTTGTCAGCACCCGATGAAGAACACTGAACAGCCACAGAGAGGTCAGGGGAGAGTATCGTCCTTACAGTAGTGACGTGTTCCGATACCTCTATGGTTATGCCGATGAGTCCCTCCGCTGTAACGACAGGGCAGTAAGGCTCTATGCCTTCAGCCGAGCCTTTGTTGATAGTGAACGAGCGGAACGGATCGTTTGCGATATAGCTGAGGACTTTGCACGGCTGTGAGAGGATATAATCCTCGTGGCCTTCCTTGATGCTGACGAATTTTCTGAGTTCGTCGCATTCGGCTTTGAGTGCATCGTAATCGGTGAGCTGTTTGTTGAGTTCACCTATCTGGGCTTTGAGCCGCTGGTTTTCATCATAGATATCATCAGCACGCTTTATCTTATCGAGAGTATGCTCCATTTTCATGCTGATGCCGTTCGATGCCGACCTGAAAGGTGCGGTGAGCGTATTTATCACAGACGCTCCCGAAAGGGAATAACCGCCCTTCGTAACTGCAAATATCATAACTCCCACGAGAAATGCAAGAAAAGCAAGGAGTACCTTGAATTTCGTACTTTTTAGAAATTCACGCATGGAGCAGCCTCCTTAATAGTATCTTACGTTTTCGGTAAGAGCGTCCTGATATTCGCTGATATTTTCGAGTATCCTGCCTGTACCCTCCGCAACGCAGTCGAGCGGGTATTCAGCGATATACACGGGCATACCTGTCTCACGGTTGATAAGGCGGTCAAGACCTCTGAGCAAAGCACCGCCGCCGGAGAGCGTTATGCCGTGGTCGATTATATCAGCCGAAAGCTCCGGAGGAGTTTCTTCGAGAGTTGACTTGATAGCATCGATGACTCTTGAGAGCGGCTCAACAAGAGCGTCACGGATCTCCGCAGAGCTTACGATGATATTTTCCGGAAGACCGTTGAGGAGGTTTCTTCCCTTTATCTCCATAGTCTCCTCAGTCTCGCTCGGAAAAGCCGAACCTATTTCGAGCTTGATGTTCTCGGCGGTGCGTTCGCCTATGAGGAGGTTATATTTCTTCTTGATATAGTTGATTATAGCCGTGTCGAATTCATCGCCTGCACAGCGGACAGATCTTGCAGCGACGATGCCGCCGAGCGATATAACAGCGACTTCGCTCGTACCGCCGCCGATATCGACGATCATGCAGCCTGTAGGCTTGTTTGTCGGAAGACCTGCACCTATAGCGGCAGCCATAGGTTCTTCGACGATGAGGACATTGTTCGCACCGGCTTTTTTGCTTGCCTCACGGACAGCACGCCTTTCAACGGCAGTTACGCCGGAGGGGATACATATAATGACATTCGCCTTGGTGAAGACAGTGCCTCTCAGGGCTTTGCGTATGAATTCCTGGAGCATTGTCGTGGCAATGTCGAAATTGGCTATAACGCCGTCTTTGAGCGGACGGACAGCAACGATAGAGCCGGGAGTCCTTCCGATGACTTCCTTGGCTTCCATGCCGACATAGCGGCACTTGTCAGTTCTTGTGTTGACGGCAACTACAGAAGGCTCACGTATTATGATGCCTTTTTTACGCATATATATTATAGTATTTGCCGTACCGAGATCGATACCGATATCTTTTGTAAACATTCTGAAGCTCCTTAAATACTGGGATTGTCTTTTTTGATCTTTTTATTCTTTTGCAGATCAGCCTGTCACAACTTTCGGGGCAGTCTTCGCATAGATGAGGATACCTATAAGTATACAGATGACCTGAGCGACGCTGATCTCGAAGGTGAATCCGAACGTTATATTCAGAACGCTGAAATTTATGTATTCTTTCGGTTCAAGAGAAAATCCTTTTGAAAAAGCCAGCCATGCACAGATATCCTGGGTGGCTGCTTCATATGCGATAAGACCGCCTATGATTACGGCACTTATCATAAGTACAAGCATATATAATGATTTTTTCATCTGAAGCTCCTGTCTGCCTTTCGGCTGATATTATCTTATTCCGGAAGAACCGAAACCGCCTGATCCTCTTTCTGTCTCTCCGAGGTCATCGCAGACCTCGATATCAGGCATAAGAATGCGTGTAGGCACGAGCTGTGCTATACGCATACCATGTTCTACAGTAAATGGCTCTTTTCCGTGGTTGATAAGGGGGATAGCCCATTCTCCACGGTAGTCGCTGTCAACGACACCGACACAGTTTGCGAGCGTTACGCCGAAGCGTGATGAAAGACCGGAACGTGGATAGATCAGCAGAGCCACATCGTCCTCGTCCGGTTCAGCCGTGATACCGACCGGGATAAGTTCTATATCTCCCGGCATTATCGTCACCGGCTCATCGAGGCAGGCAGATATATCAAGACCTGCACTTCCTCTTGTCTGACGTGACGGGATAACGGCGTTTTCTTTGAGTTTCTTGAATTTAAGCTTCATTTCAGCTCCTGTCGTTCTTGTACGAGTCGGTCACTCCCCGGAAATAGAGACCGTGAGTGACGCTGCGGTCCGGACGGATACCGGAAACAGCAGCCTTTGTTTCTTCTTCATTCTCATCTGAAAGCATGACGATACCGAACGAGATGCCTTTCAGAGAGTTTATCTTGTCCGCCATATAGAGTGTATCGCTGTTGAGTATCTCAACATATTCGACCGAACACATCACAGGGAGCTTTCTGCCTGTACGGTCGGTCAGAGAACCGGTGCATCTGCTGCATCCGACTTCGTTCCTGATCGGGCAGTTCCTTGTGAGCATGAGCGGGAGCCTGCCGTAAATCACCGCACCTGCCGGAACGTAGGGGAATATCCCGTTTATCTGTGAAGCCTTCGCCTCGAACGAACAGACGATATCTTCCAGACCGAGCTGCTTCATTTTCTCCGCACTGAAAGAATTGAAGATATTCAGCGTGGCACTTCCGTGGAGTTTCATGCCGAGCTTCTTTCCTATGGCGATATGGTCGGGAGTATGGCAGAATATCCTGTCAAGACCGAGAGCTTTCAGTTCAGAGAGCTTCTTGATCGTCTTGTCCTCGTCAGTGATGAATCTTGGAGGTGAAATAATGATCCTTTTTCTGTCAACGCTACCGAGCAGTTCGTCAGTAACGGCTTTTTCTTCTACTATTATAAATTCCGAAAGCTCTGCGGCAGCGGCAGCTTGCTGTGCTGTCCTGCAATATGTTCTCACAGGCAGCGGACATGGTACATCTTCCGGAGAATATACCGGAAGCTGCGGAGAATAGTCTGTCACGGTCTTTGACGGAGTATTCTTTTTTATGATGAGCTGAGTGAGTTTTTCGGCAGCGATGCGTCGCAGTTCGTTTATCTTTCCTGCCGGCACGGTCAGTCCGCCTGTCGTATCGAGCGAGACTTTTCCGGGCGTGAATATCGTATCACCGAGCTTCGAGAGCTGTTTCGCAAGGAAATCCTCATCTGCCGGGCGGTTTATGGCTTTCTGCGGCATCTCTCCGGTGACAGTGACGCTGTCTTCCCCGCACGAAGCGGTCAGCGAGAAGGGCATATCTTCCCTTATCACCGCATGGAACGATATCTCCGAGACTTTCCTCTCGAATCTGTAAAGCTCGTGTATCTTCGGGATAAGCTCCTTTGCCGCCGTAACGTCTTCTTTTTCACGCACACCGAACATATCCCTGCGTTTTCCTGAGAAGTATCCGTCAGTGAATCCGCTGCGTGAGAAAATACCTCTGAGGAGCTGCATATCTGGAGTTTCACCGTCAAGAGCTTTTTTCAGTTCATTGACAGCCGAAGCGACATATTCCGGACGCTTCATTCTGCCCTCTATTTTAAGGGAATCGATGCCGTCTTCTGCGACAGAGGCTATCTCCGGTATGAGCGAAAGGTCTTTGAGCGAGAGAGAAGCTTTTCCGGGCGTACCGTCAGCGGAGAACGGCAGTCTGCAAGCCTGTCCGCAGCAGCCACGGTTTGCCGAGCGTCCTCCCATGAGAGCGGACATATAGCACTGACCGGAAACTGACATACACAAAGCACCGTGGACGAATATCTCTGTCTCTATGCCGCATGAGCGTATCCTGCGGATAGTATCCCTGTTGAGTTCACGGGCAGGCACGACTCTTTCCCAGCCGAGGTCACGGAGCATTTCCGCACCGGCAGCCGTATGCACCGACATCTGCGTCGAGGCATGGAGGACAGCATCAGGAACGCATCTTCTGATAAGTTCCGCCGCACCCCAGTCCTGAACGATATAGGCATCGACACCGGCTTTTGCAGATATTCTGATGAACCGGCAGAGATCGGCAGCTTCATCGTCTGAAATGATCGTATTCACGGCGAGGTAGAGCTTAGCACCGTACTTGTGGCAGAGATCAGAAGCCTCTGCAAGTTCTTCGTCAGTGAAATTAGATGCACTGCTCCTTGCCGAGAAGTTTTTTCCGCCGATGTAGACGGCATCTGCACCGCTTCTAAGAGCGGCGGTGAGAGTTTCCATACTTCCGGCAGGAGCGAGTATTTCAGGGCGTTTCATTAAATGCTGTCCTTGAGCTGCTTGAGTTTCACCATATTCTCAAGCTGGACGATCTTTGATTTAAGCACTTCTATCTCTTTGAGAGCGGCATCACGCTCGATGCGTGTCTTGCCGGCTTCGTCAACATAGTCTTTTGTCTGTATACGTATATTGTCAAGACGCTGATTAGCCTTGTTGAGGTCATCAAGAAGGCTGAGAGCGACCATTATAGCAGCGGTATAGGGAGAAGAGCCGCTTCCGGAATTCATAAGTTCGTTTATCTTTGATTCAAGCGATCTTGCAAGAGTGAACACATAGTTCGGGGCTTCCGAAGTGCGGAGCTTGTACTCCTTGCCGCATATGATAACTTTAACATCGTTGAGCATTTTGTATCTTCCTTTCCGTGCAGAATATGCACCAATCTACATTATACTACATTTTCATCAAATATGGAAGAGGTTTTTGAAGTAAAATTATTTAAATATTATTCAGGATACAGCCGCACCTCCGCCTTATGTCACGATTCAGTTGAGTTCAGGATATATTTCCTTTACTGCTGCGGCAGCATCTTCTGCTGTTTCAGCAAATGTCTTCTTGTCAGTGAGGCAGCTTTTTGCGATCTCTTTGGCGAGATACAGATCTATAGTATCGTCATAATCAGTATAAACGCCCTGTGTTCTGAGATCCTTTGCGTTCTTGTCGAAAACAGCGATGTAGTCCTGATCGCCTGTAATGCGGTTGGCGTATCCGTCGATAGAATCATATTTATCCGAGAGTTCTGCAACTGCCTTTGTGTTGTTCGGCAGATAATACTGCTTCATCTTGTAGAATTCTCCTGCCGTTTCGGTATCAGTAACGAAATACCTTATAAATGAAGCCGCATCATCGGCATTGTCGGTCGTTGGAGGAACGGCAAACGCTGTACCTCCCCAGTAGAATGAAGACGGCCCTTGGCATACTGCCCAGTTTCCGAAAGTATCTTCCTTAGTCATGGTCTGTCCCATGTATTCGATGAACCACGGCGAGCAGAAATATCCCATGACATTTCCTGCACCGGCGAGAGTTTCTGTCCAGCCTGTTCCCCACTGGCAGGCAGGAGGAAGGGCATTGCTGAGATAGAGCTTTTTCATAGCCCCGGCAAAATCCGACTCGTATGATGTAATATTGATCTTTCCGTCAGTCACATAGGGAGAAGTTCTTCCGCCGGAGTGAGCGAGCCAGATGCTCTCAAACGAATCGGCAAAATCGAATTTTGCTCCCGGAGTGTTGGCGGCTTTCACAAATTTCTGTGATGTATCGGCAAATTTATCCCAGTCAGAGATGAGAGCCTGCATCTCATCAGGAGAATCGACTCCGAGGTAAGTCTTCGCAAAGTCAGTGCGGTAGATGAAAGCTCCCGGACTTACGCCGAAAGTAACGGCTTTTCGTGTGCCGTCTGCATCGAAGTCGAAGTCTTTCGTATAATCATATACATTTGCAAAATCGTTCTCTGTGAATCCAAGGTCGGTGATATCGGCTGTCAGTTTGTCGTCATCAGTGAAAGCGTCCATTACTCCCGGCTCGATGATGAACAGGTCGATATCCTCTCCGCTCTCCAGTAATCTGTGTACTTCCTCGCTTATTTCAGAACGGTTGCCGGAAAGACTGATGATATCGGTCTTTGCTTTTGCAGGATCTCCTGATGATGAATACCACGCATCTGTCAGGTATTGT
>CADBQF010000328.1 GCA_902796705.1 Ruminococcus flavefaciens | reverse complement strand
TATAGCAGTCTTGCCGACACCGGGTTCACCGATAAGGCAGGGATTGTTCTTCTGTCTTCTGGAGAGTATCTGGACAACTCGTGCTATCTCCTTGTCTCTGCCGATGATATTGTCGAGCTGACCGTCAGCGGCTTTCTGTGAGAGGTTGGTACAATAGCTTCCGAGGAATTTGAGTTCCTTCGGCTTCTTTTCTCTGCGGTTTCCGAAAAGTCCACGTTTTTCCGGCTTATCGGACGGCTTGTCGGTCTTTTCGCCGGAGGGCTTCTTGTCGTCAGCCGCCGGCTGAGCGTCATCGTTTCCGCCGAGTCCGAATATATTCGTAAGGAATTCAGGCATAAGACCTGAACCGCCCATTTCAAAGCTGTCGCCGTCGAGCATACTCATCATCTGGTCTGAGAGCTGGTCTATCTCCTCATTGGTGATACCGAGTCTGTCCATATATTCCTTTACCTGCGGGACTTCCTTTTCTCTTGCACAAGTAAGGCAGAGTCCCTCGGTCTTTTTTTCGTCGCCCTGCATGGAAGTAATGAAAACCACGGCAGGTCTTTTCTTGCAGTTGCTGCACATCATCATCAGGCTTTTCCCCCTGTATCTTTAGTATAGTCAGCAGTCATCGGACGCAGATGACACGTCCGGCTGCTCTGATGTCACACCGGCTCATCAGCCGATCTTCGACATCAATTCATAAAAATGTCTGAATATAAAAGTTTTATTTATAGCATCGTGGTTGAAGAACAGCATCTCGTTGCTTCCGCCTATTACCGAGAGTCTCACGAGAGATGCTGCAAATGCGATATACACAGCACCAACTATGACACCGACGATGCCTCCGGCTATCTTTGAACCCGTACTCTGGATTCCCGTGGACTTCGTGAGCATCGAATTGACGAGAAATCTGCATATGATATATCCCGCAGCGAACAGTACGACAAAGAGTATTATACCTATGTAGTCCCTGTAAGGCTCTTCGATGTATTCGTCGCAGATGATATTTGCAGCCGGTTTAAGGCTGGCATCAACGACTCTGAGCTTTGAGAAGAGCGGCTCTACCTTGATCTCTCCATTGCGTATCTTTTCGGCAGCAGCGGCTGAAACGTATCTGTTGACTTCTTTTCCGATGACAGTTCTGAACACTTCGGCATAGCCTGCGTGTATCTTTGTCGTGAACTCTGCTTCGGAAACGACTTTCTTTCCGTTGATATTGTTCACATACTCAAAGAGCTGTTCATCGTAATTCTCGCCCGTGTCGAGTATCTTGTCGAGCTTGTCAGTATTTACGATGATATTGTATCCCAGTCCCTCCATATATGATTTGAGAGGGCCTGTCGTTTCGTTTTCCAGAAGTGACTTTGTGAGCTTGTCGTTTATCGTGTCACGGACAGCCACCTTATATATCGTTCCTGACAATCCGGAACTGAGAGCGAGTGCTATCGTGACGGCGAGTATCGAAGATATGAGCGATGCCAACGCCTTGACAGCACCTCTCTTTGCATTGATGAAAACAGTAACTATAACGATAGCGACTGCAGCAACATCATAGAACCACCATAATTGCGTACCCATGTTTTCTGTACGGAGTATTCCCCGTACTTCCTCCTTTCAGTTCATCAGCTTTCATAATCTATCCTGTCTATCTTATTATAGCCTTTAAGGAATATATAATCCTTGCTGCGGACGAATCCGCTGTACGAATCGGATATGGCTGCTGTAGACCGCAGCGATCCGTCAAAATCATATGCTCTCATCTCGTCTGTACACATAACGTATGCAAGACCGTCGTAAATCGATACATCGACTGATGGTTCGTCGAGTTCGACTATGAGCGGCTGGCTTGAGCCGTCACTGAAAAGAGCCATGATATATTTTCTTCTGTCGTCGTTGTTGACTATGACCGCAGACTTTCCGCCCTTGCTCGCACCGCCTATCAGGTCGCCGTCATAGCGGTAGTAGGAGCTTATCTGTCCGCTCGTGTCGATATATCCGCAGGCATCTATGCCCAGAACGAACGCTCCGTCCTTGAAGCCGTATACTTCCAGACCGAATGTATCCAGACCGGCAGACACCCATTTATCCTCTCCCTTGCTGAAACTGAAAGCCTGAGCCGTCGTCACGAGCTTGCCGTTTTCGGCTTTTATGCTGCTTATGACACAGCCGCCGCTCTTATCGGTAAAGCAGAGGTCATTGACGTGTTCCATGCACTTTCTTTCGTATATCCATTTTCCGGTGCTGTCGTAGACATTTATCTCACAGTCGTAGTTATCAGAGGCAGTCACGACAGCGGCGTACCCCTCTTTGCTTATCCTTGCGAACATGATGCTCTTGCTGAAATGCTTTTTATAGAGAGTACCTTCCTCGTCCTCGATGCACATATCGTTCCCGCCATGCTCATATATCAAAGCTCTGCCGTCGGCTGCCCTGAGTACAGCATTAGTATATGCGTGCTGGTGCTTTCTCATTAACGCACCGTCCGTATTATAGAAGAATACCTCCACATCGGTGAGGACGATGACCTTGCCGCCTGTCTGTCTGAGCTGGCAGCTCCCCTCTTCGGAAACGCCTATGGGGAAGTTTCCCTCCGCAAGCTTTCCGGAATTGACGATCGTGCTGTAGTGCTTGCCTATGCCCTTTATCTTGGGCATCCATGCACTTCTCGTAACATAGAGCGTAAAAGCCGTCATTGCAACAAGGAGGAATATTAAAAACCTTATCCGCCGCTTTCTTCTCAGCGAGCGGTTACGCAGTTCGACGATATCTTCTGCGTCATATACAGGCACTTGATCCACCTCCGGGTTAATAAGTCGGTCGAAGCTGACCTTATATCATCTGCCGCTTCCGGCAAAGAGTTCTTCCTCACTGTAGAAT
>CADBQF010000327.1 GCA_902796705.1 Ruminococcus flavefaciens | reverse complement strand
CGCTTTGTCAATACTTTCCTGTCTACAATCTTGGCTTTGGATTTCGGGTGTTTTGTGTCGATTATGCACATAATCACTTAATATAGATCACAATGCAGCGTTCCTGCTCATTTTCACGGACACTTACCCTGCGGCCGTCCCTGTCAAATCCGGAGTCGTCGATTATCCTGAAAATGTACTGATTCTTTATATAGGTCTCCTTAAAATCACTGTAAGCCTGTTCGTCGGAAAAACGCAGTTCGATCTGCTCGTTTCCTTCAACAGCTTCACGCTGGATTATCTGCTCTGCTTCCATATTATTTGATGCAAGAAGCCCCTCACGTACATAATACGTGTCCTGAGTGCTGCTGCATTCAAACGTCTGGAAATATTTATTATCCGCAAAATGGCTCCTGCCGAAATCGTCATCTGTACACAGGAAATATATTCTCCTGCACTCGCCTTCCACATCGATGTCGTCCCATGTAACATCAAGATCGTACCAGTTGTCGTTGATGCACACCTGATTCCACGCATGATTCTCTCCACGGGCAGTCGTTCCGGTGACAACTATGCTCCTGATGCCGCACTTGTCCGCAAGATAGCTGAATGCTTTGGCATATCCCTCGCAGTTCGCTACTTTTTCAACTATGCAGCCGTAAGCTGTTGAACCGTATAGGCTTTCATCTTCCGCAGAATATTCGCAGTTTTCCACCAGCATATCATGGATATAGAGAGCCTTGTTAAAATCATCTCCGTCCGGAAGTCCGCTCAGCATCTCATCGGCTGCATCTTCAAGGAGCTTTACCTTGCCGGCAATTTTTTCGGGCGGTTCTCTGTAGAGGATATGTGCCTTTTCTATCTTCGCAGCCGTGAAATACGTTGAATCAAGGTAAAACAAGCCGCTCTCCTGCTTCTCTATTATACAATAGAGTTTGTTGTACACATCGCCGGGGATATCGTACGGAAGCTTCACGTCTTCCTGCATATCGATGACTCCGTTGTAAAGAGCTGTATAGACCGCCCTTTCTCTTTGCAAAAGGCTTTTATATACCGGACGCTCCGCTGCATCTTCATCACTGAGATATACCGGATCCGGCATTTTTTCGAGCATACCCGACTTTCTGACGGATCTTGCTGCGATATAGACACTGGCTGCACAGGCCGCCAGGCACAGGATCATAATTATTTTCTTGATCAATCGGACACCACCGTTCTTTCAGGTCATTTTTCGGATATCATCACTGTATTGTTCCTTATCTTGAATCCCGGAAGATTCTCGACAAATCTGCTGAACTTCGAGTAACCGTAAGTCTTTACGCTGAAATCAGGCATTTTAGTGCAGAGCTGTTTTTTCAGCTCACCGAGATTGTAGCCCTTGCTGCCGTTGCTCTTGACGATCTGCGTGAGAACAGCTTCGATCTTTTGCAGGTCGGTCATATTCGACTTCTGGGATACAAGTATGCTGCTGCCGACCTGTCTGAGGCTGAGGCAGTCAAAATCTTTCAGGAACTGCGAGAACTTTGAATATCCGTAATTTCTGACATCGAAATCAGGATAGCGGTTGAGCAGTCTGCTGCCGAGTTCTCCTATGTTTATCTCTTCCTGCATATTTGCATTTTCCGCAATGATGCGTATGATCGCTGATTCAAGAGTCTGAAGCTCCACCTTGTCATTGTCAGCCGTACCCTGGAGTTCCTCTTCTGCGAGTATCTCAAGATACTTGAAGGCATTGCAGGCTGTGCTGAACGGCTTCGGAGTCTTTCGTTCGCCCATTCCGATGACGTGCATACCCGATTCCCTCAGTCTTATGGCAAGTCTTGTGAAGTCGCTGTCGCTCGAAACGATGCAGAAACCGTCAACGTTCCTTGAATAGAGTATATCCATAGCATCGATTATCATAGCTGAGTCAGTTGCATTTTTTCCCGTAGTATAACTGTACTGCTGCACCGGAGTTATGGCATTGTCGAGAGCCATAGTCTTCCAGCCGGTGAGATTCGGTCTTGTCCAGTCGCCGTAAACTCTCTTATAGGTGACTACTCCGTAGTTCGACACCTCATCGAGGACGTTCTTTGTGTACTTGGCAGCGACGTTGTCGGCATCGATAAGTACAGCATACCGCATTTCCTTTTCCATATTCCACCTCTTTTATATATATTCATAATCTATCAGAAAAGTTCCGTACACGGCAGAGAGTTCCCGCCGGTGAGATCAACTATATAGAAAAAATCCCGAAACTATTGCTTCGGGATTGTGGTAATGTCAAGGATATTTCCCCAACACTATGGAGCGGATTACGAGGCTCGAACTCGCTACCTCCACCTTGGCAAGGTGGCGCTCTACCAGATGAGCTAAATCCGCATTGT
>CADBQF010000326.1 GCA_902796705.1 Ruminococcus flavefaciens | reverse complement strand
GATGTAGAAGACGTAGGACGGGATATATTCGAGCTGAAAAGCATAATATCAGTCAGGGTATTCATACTCATGATGACTGCTTTCCTCAGCCTTTACATGACAGCAGCTAATCAGTTCGGGATACCGATAATAAATGTACTTCGGGCATCAGATACACGAATGTACCTTATAGCTCACCTGATACTTGGACTTATATCGATACTTTCATCTATGGCTGTAATGACAAAAGGTCTGAACAAATTCATGACGTTCCGTCCGGACAGCGATTCTATGACCGCTATAACAGCACTGACGTGCTTCGTATCGATACTGCCGGGGCTTATAAAGCCTTCGCTCGTACTGACGGAGCGAGTCTATATGCCGGTCGGCATACTCGCACTTCTCTTCAATGCGATAGGAAAAAGTCTGATAATGAGGAGGGCGGCGAGAAACTTCAAATTCGTCTCGAAAAACTTCGACCGTCACGGTATCGTTTATGTTACCGATGAGGCAAGAGCAGAACAGCTCACAAGAGGAACTGTCGGAGACTTCCCTATTCTCGCTTCAATGCGTAAGACCGACTTTCTTACGGACTTTCTGAGGTATACATATTCGGCTGATATGACAGACAGATATTGCAGGCGTGCAGCACCGCTTTGCGTTGTATTCTCTGTGATTTTCTCACTGTTTATGACAGCTTTCTGCTATGAGAAACTGCTCACTCTGAAGGCACTCGAATTCTTCTGTTCGACATTTGCACTGTGCATATGCGGAACTTCATGTGTCTCGATGCCGTTTGCAGTAAATATACCGCTTGAAAAGACAGCCAAGAAAGCATTTTACCATAAGGGCATAATGCTCGGCTACCAGAGCGTAGACGATTTCTATGATACGAATTCCGTGCTTGTCGATGCTGATACGTTCTTCCCGGAACATAAAGTCACGCTCGACGGCATAAAGGTCTTTTCAAATACAAAGATAGAAGAAGCTTTACTGGAAGCCGCCAGTCTTACTCATCACGCCGGAAGCATCATGCGTCATCTCTTTACTGATGTTGTGGACGGCAAGGACGAGATACTCTACCCTATCGAGAATTTCTCCTTTGAGGAATCAATGGGGATATGCGGCTGGATCCACAACCGCAGAGTCCTCTTCGGCAACCGTGAACTTATGACGGCTCACAACATAGAAGGCCTTCCGACAAAGAACAAGGAAGCTGAATACGTCGGCAGAGGGCAGGAAGCAATGTATCTTTCTATATCGGGAAATCTCGCCGCTCTCTTTACTGTCAATATCGGTGCTGACCGTGAAGTGAAGAAGTGGGCAAGACAGCTCTGCAAAGAAAAGATCTACATGATAATCAAAAGCGTTGATCCGTGCATCACTGTTAAGAAGATCAGCAACACCTTCGGTATCCCGCAGGAAATGCTGAGAGTTCTTCCTAAGAAGCTGCACGAGGACTTTGAAAAAGAGACCGAAAAAGCAGTCCGTCTGAGTGCTTCAATGGCGTGTACCGGTAAATTTTCATCACTCGCCCAGCTCATACTCGGAACTAAAGCAGTCCATACTGCTGCGATAATCGGGCTTATAATGCAGACCGTTTCGATCATACTCGGATTCGGACTTGCAGCTCTGCTGATAGTTTCAAAAGCATTCCAGGTAAACTATTTCTATATGTCAGCGGCAGCCGTCGTGGGATATCATCTCATCTGGACAGTGCTGACGTATATTGCAGTGAGCTTTAAAAAGATATAGGGAATATCTCTGATATCCCCGGGTGTGGACCTGCTTTCCTGCGGCAGCACGGGAGCAGGTCCATGTATTTATAGTGCCCCACGTCATACATCTGCGTATGATCGAAACACTCTTTCCGGAAGGAGCAGAAAATGCCAAAAAGATATGATCCTGCACACGATGACAAAGCAATGCAGAATTCAGACAATCAGAACACAATGAATATCCCTGTACAGCCCTACTGGGACAATACACAGACAAACGTGTACCGCCGCCAGTCTCCGAAACCTGTGAAAAAGCTGAAACGGAACGGCTCACAGTCTCAGATGAGCCAGACTTCCGGCAGCCGTCAGCAATACCAGGGACAGCAGCCATATTCACAGCCGTACCAGAACGGACAGTACAGCGGAGGTCAGCCATATCAGGGACAGCAGCAGTATTCTCAGCCGTACCAGAACGGACAGTACAGCGGAAGTCAGCCGTATCAGGGACAGCAGCAGTATTCTCAGCCGTATCAGAATGCACAGTACGGCGGAAGTCAGCCGTATCAGGGACAGCAGCAATACTCTCAGCCATATCCGAACGGACAGTATTACAGCAGACAGTATCAGTCACAGCAGGCAGCTCCTGTCTATCAGCAGCAGCCAAGACAGTACTACGGTGACCAGTATGCAGGAAGTGTCTCTCCGCAGCCCGCTCCACGATACAAGCCTCAGAAACGACGCAAGCAGAAAAAACACAAGTCGCTTGCCGGCAAGATCATCAAAAGGATCATTTTCTCGCTGCTGACACTTATATTCACTGTATTTGCGATGTATTCATGTACTTCCCTCGTCTTCATCTCAAAGATAAACAAGGAACCGACAGGCAGCAGAGACCGCACAAAAGGTGCTATGTCAAGATCATATGTCACGAATGTTCTTATAATCGGAACAGACGGACGTTCAGCCGATGAACAGGGCAGATCCGATTCTATGATAGTCGTTTCGCTCAACAGCAGGACGAATGAGCTGACAATGGCTTCTTTCCTGCGTGACTGTTATGTTGATATCCCCGGTTATGGCTGGGATAAGCTCAATGCTTCGTACTCATACGGCGGTGCAGAACTTCTCATGGATACTATTGAGAAGAATTTCTATATCAAGATAGATAATTATGTGAATATCAACTTCATGACTTTCACGGATATCGTCGATGCCGTCGGCGGTATAACGCTCAATGTTTCTGATGAGGAAGCAGAAGCTATAAATATCATTCTCCAGTCAGAAGTAAACGAGCTTATGGGAGACGATCCATTCGATGATTTCCTCCAGAGCGGCGGTAAATTAAAACTCAACGGAAAACAGGCTCTTTCATATGCACGTATCAGATATGTCGGAAACGCTGACTTTGAGAGAACGAGCCGCCAGAGAGAGGTCTTCTCCAAGATAATCGACAAGGTGAAACACTCCGGACCTATCGCTCTGAAAAATATTGCAGGAAGCGTATTTCCGAAACTCACCACAAATATGTCCACCATGAAAATGTATCTGCTAAGTCTCAGACTGCCGTTCCTGTTGGGATACGAAATGAAGCAGCTCCAGATACCGGCGGACGGTACGTTCTACGGCGAAGATGTGGAAACTTTCGACGGAGGATACCAGAACGTTCTCATTGTCGATTATGACGCAAATGCCGACCTCATCGAAGACGAAATGTACAGCAAATAATAATGTTTCCCGGAGATATCATCAGATATCTCCGTTTTTTATCAAGAATCAACTATACAAACATTTTTCCCCAGTTTAGGGTAATCTGACGATTTTTTTATGCACTATTGAAAATACAGACAGGAAATGGTATAATATATAGTGATAAATACTTCTATTCTCAGGAGGAAATGTATGAAGAAATGGACTGTCAGTATAATTGACAGGAAGATCGTCTCTCAGCTCATGCTTGGCTGCGGTGTTACTTCCATGACGGCTGCTTCGCTTGCAGCTAAAGGGTACGCATCTGCACAGTCTGTCAGCGAAAAGCTCAATGTAAGCGAGCTTTCCGATCCTTTTCTTATCAAGGATATGCAGGAAGCTGCTGATGTCATCAATGAAGCTATCGACAGCGGAGAAAAGATCTGCGTCTACGGCGATTACGACTGCGACGGTGTTATGTCCACTGTTATACTGTATTCTTATCTGACTGAAGCCGGGGCTGATGTTATTTACTATATCCCCGAACGCTCAGAGGGATACGGACTCAATAAAAATGCTGTCGATAAGCTTGCTGCTGACGGAGTTTCACTTATCGTGACTGTAGATAACGGTATCTCTGCTATAGAAGAAGCAGAATATATCTACTCGCTCGGCATGAAGCTCGTCGTTACGGATCACCACCAGCAGGGTGAGGAGCTTCCGAGAGCGGAGGCTGTCGTTGATCCTCACAGGCACGACTGCTTCTCCCCTTTCAAGTTCATGTGCGGAGCAGGCATCGCTCTTAAACTCGTTGCTGCTCTTGACGGCGGCGATTATACCGTCGCACTGGAACAGTTCGGCGATCTGGCTGCTATAGCTACGGTCGCTGATATCGTCAGCCTTACCGGTGAGAACCGTTTCCTTGTATCATACGGCACTGAGCTGATAAATAATACCGACAGAGCTTCTCTCATGGCATTGAAGGAAGTATGCCAGCTTTCCGGAAAACCTGTTACTTCAAGGAGCATAGGTTTCGGTATCGCTCCGAGGATAAATGCAGCCGGAAGATTCGGTTCTCCCGGCGATGCTGTGAAGCTTTTTCTTTGTGAAGACTATGATGACGCTCTTCCGCTCGCACAAGAGCTGGATTCTCTGAATAATTCACGCAAAGACACAGAAGCTGATATACTCCGGGAGATTTACTCGGCTATAGATTCTTCTCCTGAACTTATAAGAGGGAGAGTTATTTTCCTCTGCGGCAAAAACTGGCATCACGGAGTTATCGGAATAGTTGCTGCACGTATCATGGAGATTTTCGGTAAACCGTGCTTCATTGCTTCGGAAAGCGACGGGGAGATACGTGGTTCTGCACGTTCATTCGGTGATTTTTCGATATTTGAAGCTCTTTCGTATGCGTCGGACGTGCTTGACAAATTCGGAGGTCACCCCGGTGCAGGCGGATTTACTATAAAGCAGGGCATGGAGAAACGCTTCAATGAGCTTATCGAAGAATTTGCCCTGAAAAACCATGCCGTTATGCCTGTCATGACGATTAACGCAGATTCCGCACTGACTGCACAGGATCTGGATATAGATAATATTTCCGGTCTGTCGCTGCTCGAACCTTTTGGTACGGACAACGAAAGGCCTCTGTTCCGTCTTGATAATGCGTCTGTCACGGAGATCGTACCGCTTTCGGGCGGACTTCACTCAAAACTGAGAGTGAAAGTAGGGACTGTCGTTACAGAGGCACTTGCTTTCCGTACTCCGCCGTCTTCGCTCCCGGTAAAGCGTGGAGATGTATGCGATATGATCGTCTCTCCCGGTGTCAATGAATTCCGGGGCAATAAGAGCGTAAGCCTTACTATAGAGGATATCCGCCCTGCCATGTTTGAACAGTCAAAGTATTTTGCCGGTCTTTCGGCTTTTGAATCGTTTATGAGAGGTGAAGAACTTCCGCATAATTACTACGCTAATATGTATCCTTCAAGAGAGGATACTGTCAGTATCTACAAAAACATACCGGACGAGGGCATTTCACCGGATACGCTCTTTATCAGGCTGAATTCGCCTAAGATAAATTATTGTAAATTCTGCATCGCAATAGAAGCACTGAGACAGCTCGGACTTGTAACTGTCTTGTATTCTGTTCCGGCTGTGAAGAGAGTGAAAGTTTCAGTAAGAGCTGATCTGAATTCGGCTCCTGTGCTTGTTTCGCTAAGGCAAAAGGTCAATAGCTGAAAGGACTACACGTCTTTCCATACATCATAAGAAAAGGGGAATCGATATGAATGATGAAAACAAAAGTAAAGAATATTTTGAGATACCGGTAGCGGATACTGCTATGCCGGCAGAACTTCTGAACGAGATACCAGATTTCAATGATAATTTTACTGTTGAGATGATCATTCAGAAGATACTCACCGATGATAAACAGTATGACCTGAGCAAGATAATCTCTGCATATGAATTTGCTGCGAAAGCTCATGAAGGTCAGACTCGTTCTTCCGGTCAGGCTTATATCATACATCCGCTCGCTGTTGCATATACGCTCCTTGAACTCGGAATGGATACAGATACGATATGTGCCGCTCTGCTTCATGATGTCGTTGAAGATACGCCGGCAACTCTCGATGATCTGAAAAAACGCTTCGGTCAGGATGTTGCCATGCTCGTTGACGGTGTTACGAAACTCGGCAAGATACCGCTCCTCAACAAGGAAGAACAGCAGGCAGAGAATATCAGGAAGATACTCCTTGCTATGTCGCAGGATATCCGTGTTATGATAATAAAGCTCGCTGACCGCCTCCACAATATGAGGACGCTCAAATACCGTCCTATGGATAAACAGCGTAAGACAGCCCTCGAAACTATGAGCGTGTATGCTCCTATCGCTCATCGTCTCGGCATACGTGCTATCAAGGAGGAGCTTGAAGACCTTTCGTTCAGGTATCTCGATCCATATGCTTATAAGGAGATAGAGAATATACTCGAAAATAAAAAGGAAGAGCGTGAGGCTTTTATCGAGATAATCAAGAGCCGGATCGCACAGAGGTTCAAGTCGGAGGAATTCGCTGAACCGCCTGAGATATCAGGACGTGTCAAGAGCGTCTACAGCATATACAAGAAAGTATTCGTGAATCACAAGAATATCGATGAGATATATGATAAATATGCTGTCAGGATAATCGTTTCGTCCGTGGCTGAATGTTATAACGTCCTCGGACTTATACACGATATGTTCCGTCCGCTCCCTAACCGTTTCAAGGACTATATCTCAACTCCTAAGTCAAATATGTATCAGTCCCTCCACACGACTGTCCTCGGAAAAGAGGGGATCCCCTTTGAGGTGCAGATACGTACATGGGATATGCACGAAACTGCTGAGTACGGTATCGCTGCCCACTGGAAGTACAAGGAGGGCATCAGAGGCAAGGACAAAATGGAACAGCGTCTTGCATGGGTGCGTCAGCTCATCGAGGCTCAGCAGACTTCTGATGACGTTGAGGAGATCGTCCGCATAATCAAGAGCGATCTTGCTCCGGAATCTATAGTTGTTATGACTCCGAAAGGTGCTTCCATTGATCTGCCGATACACTCAACTGTTATAGATTTCGCTTACCGTATCCACACAGAGATCGGTCACAAGACTGTCGGTGCAAAAGTTGACGGACGTATCGTTCCTCTCGACTATCAGCTCAAGACAGGTCAGATATGCGAGATACTCACCAGCAAAGATCCCGATAAAGGCCCTAACCGTGCATGGCTCAATATCGTTGCTACTAATGAAGCTCGCTCAAAGATACGCTCATGGTTCAAAAAGGAACGCCGTGAGGAGAATATCATCGAGGGCAAGCAGCAGCTCGAAGCAGCTTTCAAGAAGAACCATATAAATCTTCCGGAGGCCGATTATGAGGAGTTCCTTGCTGACGATTTCAACCGCCACAACTGTGAGACACTCGATGATTTCTATGCTTCGATCGGTTACGGCGGAATACCGCTGTCAAAGATAATCCCAAGACTTAAAGACAAATATGACAAGCTCTACGGCAATAACAATGCTCAGGAACCGTCTGTAGTGCCGCTCGTCAAGCCTGTCAATACTGGAAAGAACGTTATCGTTCTCGATCAGATCGATACGCTCGCTCTCAAATTCGCTCAGTGCTGCAATCCCCTCCCCGGTGATGATATCATAGGATTCATCACAAGAGGCTACGGCATATCAGTCCATACCAAGAACTGTGTCAACTATAAGGCTGCTCTCAACAGGAACAATCCCGAAGAACTTGCCCGCTGGTGCGATATCACATGGACTGATAACTGCAATACGACTTTGCAGACAAGCTTTGAAGTTACTGCCACTGACCGTGTAGGTCTTGTATTCGATATATCGGCTGTGCTTATGGAAGCAAGAGTCCCGATCGTCCATTCGGCATCGAGAGTACTCAAGAACGGCAATGCTCTCTTTGAAAGCACTATCGTTATTTCCAGCACTGAACAGCTCAAAAATCTCTTTGAGAGACTTCGTAAGATAAAGGGAGTCATCTCTGTTGAACGTTCAAAGATCTAAGGAGGAATAAATGCGTATCCATACTTTAAGGCTCGGTGAACTCAGAGCCAACTGCTACGTTATAGAAACAGCTCCGGGAAGATGTGTGGCCGTCGATATCGGCGGCCATGCAAGGCTTTTCCTGGAATTCCTGAAAATGCACAAGCTCACTCTGACAAAGATACTCCTCACACACGGTCATTTCGACCATATAAGCGGTGTTGAAGAAGTTGCTGACGGAACAGGTGCGGAAGTCTATATACACGCCAATGATGCACTCATGCTTTCAAGCAGCTCGATGTCGCTCGCATCATCGATGTCTTACGGTGATTTTGTGCCGGTGTCGCAGTATACGGTCGTTTACGGAGACTGCTATATAAATGACGGAGACTGCACGTTCCGGGTTTTCCATACTCCCGGTCATACTATGGGAAGTGTGTGCTATATCTGCGGAGATACTATCTTTTCAGGAGATACGCTTTTCTGTTGTTCTGTCGGAAGGACTGATTTTCCGGGAAGCAATCCGGCTATGATGACGGCTTCGCTTAAAAAGCTGTATGATCTTCCCGGAAACTATAAGGTATTCCCAGGTCATGACGATGCGACCGACCTCGAATATGAGAGGCAGGAAAATCCATATTTAAAGAGATTCAGAGGATAAAAGATGAATATTAATTTTAAAGTGCCGGTTGTAATGATCGGCAATTCTTTTAAATACGAGCTTGAAGCTACTGCTAAGCTTTTTATAAGCGGAGCAGGCTTCACTTTTTCTGACGATATAAACAACGCTTCGGGAGAATGTTTTATCGTCGCCCGCACGGAGGACATTGCGAATGGCTGTGAAATATCGGTCACTGTTAAGCTTCCGGGACGTGATATCATAAACAAAAGCTGTACTCTCCCCTGTTCTTCTGAGGAGGACAGAGACTCTGCCGAACATGAGCTTTGCAGACTTCTCTATCACATAATGAGCAGTCAGCTCGGTATCGTTCCGCCGTGGGGACTCATGACAGGCATCCGTCCTGTAAAAAAAGTTACGGAACTCATATCTGCCGGCCTTTCAAAGGAAGATATAAAACAGCGGCTCACAGAAAAATATGAGCTGTCCCCTGCTAAATTTGAGCTTGCATACGAAACTGCCCTGAATCAGCTCCCTATCCTCGAAAAGATAAAGCCGGAAGCAGTGAGCCTTTATGTTTCTATACCGTTCTGTCCGACAAGATGCAGTTATTGTTCATTTGTATCACACTCTATGGATTCGGCGGTCAAACTGATGCCGGACTACGTGAAATGCCTTTGCAGAGAACTTGAGATCGTCGGAAATATAGTCAAAGAAACTGAAACGGCGATCGATACGATATATTTCGGCGGAGGCACTCCTACTTCAATAAGTGCAGATGATATAAGGACTATCATGGAGACCGTTCAGAAGAATTTCGACCTTGGCAGCATTCGTGAATACAGCGTCGAAGCCGGAAGACCTGATACGATAACGGAAGAAAAGCTCCGTGTCATAAAAGAATACGGTGCGGGCAGGATATCGGTCAATCCCCAGACGCTCAATGATGATGTTCTGAAAGTCATCGGAAGAAAACACTCCGGTGAAGATGCTCTGAGAGCTTTTGAACTTGCACGAAAAGTCGGTTTCGATAATATCAATACTGATCTGATCGCCGGTCTGCCTACTGAAACTCCAGAAAGCTTCTTCCATACGCTCGATGAGATGATAAAGCTCTCTCCTGAAAGTATCACAGTGCATACTCTCACGCTCAAAAGAGCCGCTGATCTGTTTGAGGACAAATCAGAAAATACATCAAATCCGGCAGCGGTAATGGTCGATCACAGCATTGAAGAGCTTATGAAAAACGGATATCTCCCCTACTACCTCTACAGACAGAAGAATACTATCGATAATCTCGAAAATGTTGGTTACGCCAAAAAAGGCTTTGAAAGCTGGTATAATATTTTCATCATGGACGAAACACAGACGATACTCGGAGCAGGCTGTGCTGCATCTACAAAACTCGTTTATCCCGGAGGAAAGATAAACAGGATACATAATTATAAGTTCCCGTATGAGTATATAAAACGCTTCGACCAGCTCATGGAGAAAAAACAGGAGGTCACAGAATGCTTGAAAAAAATAAAGTCTACCGCTCAGAGATAACTGACATAACTTCCGAAGGAAACGGAGTCTGCAAGATAGATAATATCGCCGTATTCGTTCCTGATACTGCCTGTGGAGATGTTCTCGATGTAAAGATAGTAAAGGTATTGAAGAATTTCTGCTACGGTATTGTAGATAAAATTATAACCCCTTCTCCGGACAGGACAGAAAACGAATGTCCTGTATATAAAAAATGCGGCGGCTGTGTTTTCAGGCATATATCATATGAGGCAGAATGCAGGATAAAAAATGATATTATCAGAAATGCTTTCAGGCGTATCGGAGGTCTTGATCCGGTATTTGATGATTTTACCGGAGCAGATGATATCTCCCGGTACAGAAACAAAGCTCAGTATCCTCTTGCCGTCCAGGACGGAAAAGCTGTGTGCGGCTTTTACGCTCCGAGAAGCCACAGAGTAATCCCGGTAGAAGACTGTCCGCTCCAGCCGGAAGTATTTTCAGATATCATAAAATGCTGTCTCGAATATATCAATGAGAACAAGCTGCCTGTCTATAATGAGAACGATCACAGCGGTGTTTTCAGACATATCTATATCCGAAAAGGCAATTATTCGGGCAGTATCATGGTATGCTTCGTACTGAAAAAAGAGATTCCGCAAAAGCTCCTCACTCCACTGAAAGATATGCTTTGCAGAAGATTCCCCGATATATGCAGCATCATCATAAATATCAATCCGGATAATACCAATGTTATTCTCGGAAAAAAATGGAAGACTCTGTACGGTAAATTTGAGATGACAGATACTATGTGCGGCAATAAGATCCAGATATCTCCTCCGTCTTTCTATCAGGTGAATACGGTCCAGGCAGAAAAACTCTACCGCAAAGCTCTGGAATATGCCGCTCCTAAGCCGGACGATACATTGGCTGATCTCTATTGCGGTGCAGGTACGATCGGCCTTTCAATGGCTGAGAATGTCTCACATCTTATCGGAATAGAAATAGTTCCCGAAGCTGTCGAAAATGCAAGGATAAATGCCGGGGAAAATAATATCCTTAATGCTGAATTCTTCTGCGGCGATGCGGGAAAGATATTCGCAAAATTACGCTCCGAAAAATGTTCTCCCGATATAATCGTCGTTGACCCGCCAAGAAAAGGATGCTCTCAGGATACACTCGACCTGATCGCTGATGCCGCCCCCGAAAAGATCATTATGATCTCCTGTAACCCCGCTACCGCCGCCCGTGATGCACAATATCTCGACTCTAAAGGCTTTCATGCGGTCAGAGTTGCGGGATTTGACCTGTTCCCAAGAACGGGACACGTTGAGTGCGTAGTTTTGATGTCAAGGAACGAAAGCTGAACAACCCGATTTTACGGCAGTTTTCGACTATACAGTTAAACCGCACACTCAACCCCGGTATGGTTTTGGCTGTATTCGGAAAGACATCT
>CADBQF010000325.1 GCA_902796705.1 Ruminococcus flavefaciens | reverse complement strand
TATGCACTCCTTAAAAATAATATTTCCACAAGAGTACAAAAAAGCGATCCCATCGACACGAAAGGATCGCTTTAAAAGCATATTCATTGATCCCATCGTTCAAGCTTTAGCACCTTACACTTTTGCAGGTTGCTGTACGGTCAACGGGCTTGTCCCTCACGTACTCTTTATGGTAATTTTATTATAGCATAGGATTTCCCGGCTGTCAAGAGGGGGAATTATATTTAATATATTTATTCATTTCCTGTAAGATACCCTTATCCTGACATAATAAGTCTCTTCGTCCTCATGATGTATGTAGCCGCCGTTATTCAGCATCACTCTGAGCGAAGCCGGATTGTTTCTTCTGACACGCAGATATATCTCGTCCTCCCTGACACGCTCCATTATCTTGTCAAGAAGAAGTCTGAGTCCCCTTGTGCCGTATCCTTTTCCACGGTACTCCGGAGAGATATAATACCCGATATGTCCTGCTCCCTCTATAAGCGACTTGCAAAGATAATGCCTGAAATGGAACGTCCCGACTATCTCATCATCTTCCCAGAGATAATAAACAGTCTGCGGAACATATCCTGCCGGAAGCTTTTCTCCCCTTATCTGAGCTGTCATCGTATCGAGAACTTCATCAAAATCCTCACGGCTTATCCCGTGATACTCATTCAGGAAGCCGTTCTCATCTTCCGGTATGCTCCGCTGAAAGAGCCATTCCTTTTCGATATCTTCACGGTTTACTGGTTTAAGATACAACATATCACACCTCTTTGCAAGTCCATTTTATTCCCTTTGCTATGCGGATTTCAGGCTCATTGAAATGTCCTCCCTCATTCCATTCAAGGATATGGCGGGAGATATTTTTATCCTTGCAGATGAACTCATACTGTTTCCTTGTACAGTCTCCGACTGTCGCCATGATGCGGTCACGGGCTTTTTCTTCACGGTCTCCGAGACTGATATAGACCGAACTGCCTGCCGGTGCGGTTTTCTTCTCTGCATAACTTATCCAGTCCCCGAACCACAGCGAACCCGAACAGCTTATTGCTCCGTCAAATATCCCGCTTTCATAAAATGCCCACAAGCTGAATAATCCGGCAAGTGAATATCCGCATATGATACGTTTTCCGGTAAGAGCAAACTCCTTTTCACAGTACGGAACGCATTCACTGACGAGCCAGTCAAGCGTTTTCTGTCCGCCGCCCGGAAAAGACATTTTCTTGTTCAGAGTGAACTGCCACGGCGAGAACTCCGTGTTCCAGTCATCGACCTCATAGACTATATGACTGCATTTTGTATCTTTGCACAGTTCAGCAACTTTTTCTGCTGTGCCGGCGGAATCTTTCATTTCGCCCCGGTATATGACCGGAAGATCAGCACCGTTTATTATTATATGGCATTTTCTGCCTGAAATAGTTATCGTCTTCATATTTACCTCTCATCATCAGCCGGAACGAATCTGATTCATCTGCTCCTGAAATGTTTTTATTATATAATAACACGTAAAATGAAAAAAGTCCAGTAAAAACCGGACTGTGAACGCAATATTATTTATCACCTCATATATACGAAAGGAGAACGGTCTCCCCTGAAAAAAACCGTTCTCCTGTTTTCGTATATTATGAAGATCTCTTAGTTGAGTTTGCTTCCGCCGGAAAGTGTTCCGTTTGTGTATACAGCGTAGCTCTGGTTGTCGATTACTGCTGTACCGCCTGATACTGTACCGCCTGTGTAGAGCGATACGCTGTCCTTGAATGACTTCTTGGGCGATGAGCTTGCACTCATGAACGATACGATAACTTTTCCGGAATTGTCTGTGAATGTGTATCTTGTATTGAGATTTGTATTTCCGGCTGTCATCGTGATGTAGTTTCCGCCTGTCTGGTTTATGGAATATCCGCCGTCGCCGCAGTCAATGGGTTCCTGACCGTTTGCACAGTAGTAACCGCCGCTGATGTTTACATTTCCGTTTGAATCGAAAGCGTCGTGGTCGCCGTTAGCTGAGTTTACTACAACGAGACCGCCCTTGAGATTGAGAGTTCCTGTAGAACCACCCATGCCCCACTGCATTCCGCCGCCTCCGGGGCCGAACTGTGTCTCTCCGCCTGAGCTGTCATTTCCGCCGGCTGCGTTGTAGCCGTCATCGCCGGAAATTATGTATACTGTACCGCTGTTCTGGTTGATAGTTTCTGCCTCAACGCCTTCATAGCACTTGCCGATGAATACAGATACATTGTCGAATGTATTTCCTGCTGTCTCACCGATGTTGAGAGTCGTATCAGAGTGGAATCCGTCATCTGCACTTGAGATATTGAATGTTCCGCCGTATACGTTCATAGTGCCTGCACAGTGTACAGCATCATCAGATGAATCGATAGTGATGCTGCCGCCGTTGAATGTGATAGTGCCGCCGCTCTGGTATGTCGTACCTGTAGAATCATAAAGACCTACAGCCTTGATGCCCTTAGCGGAATTTGTGACTTTATTGGAATTGCCGTCCTGCATTCCGCCCATGCCGCCCGGTCCGGGACGTCCGGGCTGAGTCGTTCCTGTGGAAGCGGAAGAGCCGTTCTTGGTGTATGTTGAACCCTGATATGTCTTTATAGTAAGAGTACCGTCGTTCATAACGAATGACTGCTCTGCCTGTATTCCGTCAGCACTCTGGCCGCCCTGAGCTTCTTCTATATCGACTTTGCTGCCCTGACAGGTGATATCGATAGTACCGCCGTTGATAACGATCGCACCGTAAGCCTTGTCTGCTGCTGTATCTGTAGCTGTAGACTTGATGCCGTCGCCGTTTGCAGCTTTTACAGTGAGATTGAGTCCGCTGTTGTCAGCAGGAGTTCCGTCTGACTTTGTGGAATCACCGATAGTCACGCTGTCCTTGCCACGGATACCGTCATCTACTGCATTTACAGTGATATTTCCGTTGTAGATCTTTATATCGTTCTTGCAGACGATAGCGTCGTCCTGATTGCCGTTTACAGTGAGATTTCCCGAACCCTTGAACTTGATATCGTCACGGGCGAAAATAGCACCCTCTACTGTATTGACATTTCCGTCGCTGTCGGTATATGTCTGTGTATGTGATGTGCCGTCAGAGATGACATTGTCCGTACCCTTCTTTGCAACGATCTGAACTTCATCGCCTATTGAAGCGACATATATCGGTGCTGTTGATGAATTTGTAAGGTTCACGCCTGCAAGGTCGAGTTCAACTATCGAATTCGGATAAGCTGTCTTGTCCACATCAACAACGATCTGAGAATCGCTTGATGTACCTGTAACTGTGAATACGCCTTCCTTTGTGATAGTGAGGACATTGCCGCTTACGCTTGCAACATCTGAGGGAGCGTTCGTCTGTACAGATGTTCCTGAGAGCGTGATAGTATATCCGTCTGATGTAACTACAGGATCAACAACCGTAGTTCCGTTTCCGGCAGGATCAACATTGTTGAATGTAGTTACGGAATTTGTAACATTGAATGAATCAGAAGCACCGCTGCTGTGTGTTACGGCTGTGCCTGTAGCTGCATTTGTGAGGGTATATGATGTGCCTGCCTTTATTGAAGCATCGCTGAGGAGAACGTACTTGTACTTCTTCTCCCACTTTGATACTGTGATATCGCCCACTGTTATAGCATTTGCCTTTTTCCACATGAGGTCTGTGGTATCTGCACAGTCGATGCAGTTGAGAAGGATAGATGCCTGATTTGCAGATGTGAGGTTCGTTACCTGATTATCTGTAGCTGTTGCGATAACTGTACCGCCGGTGATGTTTACTGCTGTTGCGGCTGTGAGGCCTCTGTCACCGCCTGCGAGGAGAGTTCCGCCTGAGATATCGATAGTCGTTTCAGCCTGAACTGCGTCATTTCCTGCCTTGATGCTCACATCTCCGCCTGATACTGTGACTGCACCCTGAGAGGACTTGATGCCGTCGCCTTCTGCATCTACTATGAGAGTACCTGCTTTTACTGTGAGGGATTTCTTGCCGTTGATGCCGTTTGTCTTGTCAGTTGCATTGAGGGTAGCAACGTTGATGACACCGCCGTTTATCTTTATATCGTTATTGCAGATAATACCTGCCTGTGTATTTGCTGTTACTGTGAGAGAGCCTGTTCCGAGGTCGCCGCCCTTGATAGTGAGATCGTCCTTAGCTTCGATAACTGCTTCGCCTGTAGCAAGTCCGTCAGCTCCGACATATGCTGTATCGCCGTCTGATACGGTATTTACCGTTCCGTCAGCAAGATTGATCGATGTATTCTCTGCATTGGTTATGAGGATAGCCGGTGCAGACTTGCCTGTGATGCTCACGCCGTTGAGGAAGAGCTTTACTGTCTCGGCATCAACTGTCTCATCGGGGATATTGACGTTTATCTGACCGTCATCAAGCGTACCGTCGATGTAGAAGCTGCCGGAGTGTGTGATAGTTACTGTAGTGCCGTTCACCTCTGCGTAGTCGCCTTCTACTGTGATCTTGTCATTCTGGAGGTGGATATATGTCTCTGTAGTAACGGGATCTGTCGGCGTTGTACCTTCCTTCCATGACTCAGGAAGTGTCGTTATCGACTTGGCTTCGTACTTCTGTATCGAGAGAGCGTCAAGGCCTGTTACACCGTCGCCTCTGTTGAAAACGTCAGCGTTGTTGAGACCTTCGTCAGTCATGGGATACTTTTCAGGGTTTGCGAGCCACTGCATGATAAGTACAGCATCGGAGATATCGCAGGTGCCGTCGCAGTTTGCATCTCCGGGAACAGCCGGCATATTTGCTGCTGTGCCTGTCTCAGCAGCAGATGATGTGAAAGGGAGGGCTGATGTCAGTAAGCACACTGATGAGATACCGGCGAGAAAACGCTTGATGTTTGATTTTTTCATATAGATCATACTCCTTCATTAATTCTGAATGTCACATCGAAGATGTTCATTTCGTTCTCTATGTCTGTAATTATATAGGGGGTTTCTTAAAATAATCTTAAACGAACCTGAAATTTTATTAAGAATGCACATATCTACCTTATTATAATATAACAGGAAGATTTTTTATTTCCGGAAAAATTTTCTCCCTTTTTCAGAAAGTCCACCTTTTATTCATTTTATGAGTTGAAAAAAGTTATCCTCCGGGATATAATATACTCGTAACAGCAGCAAGGTCCTCCATTCTGACGGTCTGCTGTTATATGCCATGATTGTATTTCCCGTTTCCGGTCAACGTATCACGGGAAATGCAAAAGTATTAATAAGTGAATCATTCCATTTGATCTCGGTGCAGTTTGAGCTGCACCATATTTTTTTGCCCTGACACAAAAGAGCCTGCGGATAAAATAACAGTTTTTGGTCAGTCATTCACACTTATTGACTTGAAGCAAAGTAAAAAATGTTATATAATACAATATGAAAAGTACGAAATTTCAGGTTATATCAAGCTTCAATTAAGATTATTTTAAGAATGAGCCGCTATAATATAGTCAAATGATACGAAAGGAGTTGAATTCCGGGAAGGCTCACCTACCGCTCCCGGAGGCACTATGGCAATAAATACTTTTGCACGCAAGGAAATAAAATTCCTGCTCGATATGCACCAGTACCACGCTCTCATGGAAGTTATATCGGAATACATGAATCCCGATAAATTCTGCGTCGGAGGCAAGGAGTACGGCATCTACAACATCTACTACGATACCCCCGATGACTACCTCATCAGGGAATCCCTCTCAAAACCCTACTACAAGGAAAAGATAAGGCTCCGCAGCTACTACTCGCCTGCTTCGGCAGATGATGTTGTTTTCCTTGAGATAAAGAAAAAGATAGGCGGCATCGTCACTAAACGCCGTGTATCGATGACTCTCTCAGAGTCAGACGAATATTTCGCTACACGCCGCAAACCCGCTGCCAAGAAGTACATCACGGAACAGGTATTCAGGGAACTCGATGTTTTCCTCGACCGCTACCCGATAACTCCGAAGCAGTATATCAGCTATCAGCGTGAAGCTTTCTTCGGCAAGGACGATCCGGACTTCCGCCTTACTTTCGACCGCAAGATCACAGAACGCCGTGAAGACCTCACTCTCAGCAGAGAGAGCTACGGCAATTACATAATCGGTGCAGACCAGAGACTTATGGAAGTCAAAGTCTCAAATGCTATCCCGGACTGGCTCGTACAGAAGCTATCGGAGCTTGAGATATACAAGACGAGCTTTTCAAAGTACGGAAGAGCATATCAGAACTTCGTAAAAGAGCAGGTATGCTCTAAAAACGGTATCGCTCTCTCAAGCGGTATATATATCAGCAACCAGGTATTAATGAACAGGAGTGTGTAATTTATGTTTCCAAATGGTTTTTTCGGTAATGTTTTATCAAGGTATAATGAATCTGATTCGATAATCAACAGTTCGACAACTATCCTCTCAGACCTCAAACCGGGAGAGTTTATCTTCTGTCTCTGCTCAGCGATCGTGCTTGGCATCTTCATCAGTCTCATCTATATGGCAACTCACAGACGTGAGGGCTACTCACAGAGCTACGTCCTCTCAGTAGTGATGCTCCCGACGATAATCACCCTTATCCTTCTTCTGATAAACACACAGATCGGTGCTATCAGCCTTGCCGGAACTCTTGCACTCGTAAGGTTCAGGAGCGTCGCAGGCGATCCGAAGGATATATCGTACATCTTCTTCGCAATGGCAATGGGCGTTGCCTGCGGACTCGGATATATCGGTTTTGCGATAGTATTCTTCGTTATCCTCGGTGCTGTCCTCTTCGTACTCAGCGAGATGAACTTCGGCGGCAGCAAGGCAAGACATATGACTCTTAAAATAGCTATCCCGGAGAACCTCGACTATCAGGGCGTATTCGAGCCTGTCCTCAACAAGTACACAAACTTCCACAAGCTCAGAAGAGTAAAGACCACAAACTTCGGTACACTGTTCGAGCTTATCTACAGCGTTGACGTTCCGGACGATATCGACCAGAAGAAATTCGTTGACGAACTCAGAGCTCTCAACGGCAATATGACTATCAACCTCGTATTCTTCAAATACGACGACAAGATCTACGAAAGCTGATCTAAGATCACATAAATACAAAGAGATTTGTCAGGCCGCTGGTCTGGCAAATTTCATATATAAAGGAGGAAATCATATGGATACCAGAAAGCTCATCGCCCTCATAGCTTCATTCACGATGATATTATCAGTATCATCTTGCGGAAAAGACAGCAGTGATAAATCGGCAGGCAGTCCCTCTTCTGCGGCTGCCGAAGAAAAAGCTGTCGAAACATCTGCCGCTTCCGGTGAGGAAAGCTCTGCTTCTGACGAGGAAGAGTCAGAGGAAGAGACAACGGAGGCTTCATCTTCGCACAAAAAGTCAGGGAAGGCTTCCGCAAAGAGCGAGGAAACGACTTCCGCATCATCAAAAGACAAGTCCGAAAGTACAGGAACGGCAACTTCAACGACCAGCAAAGGAAAGTCAAAAGGCTCTTCAAAAACGACTACAGCTTCAGCAGCAAAGAATTCTTCATCTTCGTCCAAGAAAACGACAACAGCTCAGAACTCGTCAGAAAATTCAGTCCAGACAACAACTTCGTCAGCTCCGGCAGAAGAACCGACAACCGCTCCCCCCGCCGAAGAAGAAAGCCCCTACACAGCAGAGATCGACCTCAGTTCATCATCTGTGAAAGGCAGCGGAGTCACCGTGAACGGTTCTGTATTCACGATCACCGAAAAAGGCGATTACCTTATCTCCGGCTCACTCGGAAGCGGTCAGGTGATCGTCAAGACCGATGCCGAGAAAAAAGTCAGACTTATCCTAAACGGCGTTGATATCTCCTGTCCGGACGGGCCGGCTATATTTATTTCCCAGGCTAAAAGATGTAATGTCGAACTCGCTGCCGGTACT
>CADBQF010000324.1 GCA_902796705.1 Ruminococcus flavefaciens | reverse complement strand
GACCGCATACCTATGGTGACTTCCGGCGGACTTGACACTGTCGGTATCCGTGTACCGTCACACAGGGTAATGCACAGTATTATCGAAATTTCCGGCTGCCCTATCGCTGCCCCGTCAGCAAATACTTCGGGATATCCAAGTCCGACTTCTGCCGGACACGTCATGAGAGATATGAACGGAAAGATCGCCGCTGTAGTTGACGGCGGAGATTCGCAGTTCGGTGTGGAATCAACTGTTATATCGTTCGAGGGCGAAAGATGTGTTCGTCTTCTCCGCCCCGGCTGCGTGACAAGGGAGATGCTTCTGGAGATATGCAGCGAGGTCATAGTTGATCCGGCTATACTCCATGAGCTTGAAGCAGGCAAGAAAGCCGCTTCTCCCGGTATGAAGTACAAGCATTATTCGCCTAAAGCACACATAATCATGGTAGAAGGAGAACTCTCCGGCTTTGCTGAACTCGTTGGTGATAATTACGGCGACGGAGTTTATGCTCTTGTTTTTGACGGAGATGAGCTCTCTCTGCCTTTCAGATGTATGACATACGGTGCGGAAAGCTCACAGCAGGCTCATCAGCTTTTCAGCAGGCTTCGTGAACTCGACGACATCGGTGCAGAAAAAGTCTACGTCAGAGCTCCTTCGACCGAAGGAGTCGGACTGGCTGTATATAACCGCCTCATCAGGGCGGCAGGATTCGAGGTGATAAGGGTATGAACAGTCTTGAGGGCGTAATGGTAGTCGGTCTTACCGGTCAGACAGGTGCAGGAAAAAGCACTGTATCGAAAGTTTTCGCTGCGAATGGTTTTGCTGTGATAAATGCAGATCTCGTCGCAAGAAAAGTCGTTGAAAAAGGCAGCAAATGCCTCGGTGAGATAGCTGACCTCTTCGGCAGCGGTGTAATAAAAGAAGACGGGACTCTCGACAGAAAGGCTCTTGCAGCTATAGTTTTCAGCGATAAGACCAAACTCGAAATGCTCAATTCGATAACCTATCCCTATATCACAGGCGAGATACTTAAACAGATCAACCGCCATTCCGACGACGGAGAGAAACTTATCCTTCTCGATGCACCGACTCTCTTTGAGAGCCGTGCAGACGATTTCTGTGAAATAATAATATCCGTGCTGGCTGAACCTCAGCTCCGTGAAAAACGTATCATCATACGTGACAACCTCACTCAGGAGCAGGCACGCAGAAGAATGAATTCACAGCTCGATGAGGAATTCTTCATAAGCCGTTCGGATTATATCGTCCGCAATAACGGACAGATCGACACAGTCAACGAAATGGCAAAGGAGATCTCTGACAAGCTCAGAGATTATTACGCTGACCATTTTGCTCAGAAATGAGGGATATATTTCCTGTATATCCCCCCAGCATATCCCTGAAAGGAGTAATTCACTATGTCAGAAAAGAATAATGCGGCTGCCAAGCTCAAAGAAACGCTCTTTATGCAGCGAAAGAACGGTATCATGTCCATACCGCCCGATTCGATCATTAAATGCGATGAGTTCTGTGAAAAGTACAAGGAATTCATGAACACCGCCAAGACTGAGCGTGAAGTCGCTGCATATTCGATCAATGCTCTCAAAGAAGCAGGTTTTGTTGAATTTCAGAAGGGCATGAAGCTCTCAGCCGGAGACAAGGTTTACTACGATAACCGTGGAAAGGCTGTTATCGCTGCTATAATCGGTACTAAACCTATTACAGACGGTGTAAGGCTCTGTGCAGCTCATATCGATTCACCAAGACTCGACCTCAAACAGAATCCTCTTTATGAAGATAATGAGATCGCTCTTTTCAAGACACATTACTACGGCGGCATAAAGAAATATCAGTGGACTACTATCCCGCTCGCTCTTCACGGTGTCGTTATAAGAGCTGACGGAAAAAGCATTCCGATCTGCATAGGTGAAGACGATGACGATCCGGTATTCTGCGTATCTGATCTTCTCCCCCACCTTGCAACAGAGCAGATGTCAAAGACTCTTGCCAAGGGCATCACCGGT
>CADBQF010000323.1 GCA_902796705.1 Ruminococcus flavefaciens | reverse complement strand
TTTACAAGCGATGGCGTAACAGTTCCGAGCAGAAAAAGGGGAAAGACAAACACTATCATGCAGGTGAGAAATGCAGCCCATACAAGGAAATTTGTGCTAACGGTAAGAACTAACAGTGCGGAGATCCCTGCAATAACGAATTTGCCTGCAAAGGGGATAGCGGCAATCCAGACTGCTGCAATAAGCATACGTGTGTATAGTTTATCGGGATTCGGGTTCTTGTCAGCACTTTTTCCTCCGAAAATATTTCCGAGAGCCATAGCTATCATAATAGTGCCGATAATAATTGTCCAGACGATCTGAGATGAGCTGAAATAAGGGGCAAGGAGACGGCTTGCGCCAAGCTCGACAGCCATGACGGACATACCCGCAAAGAATTCGGTCATATAAAGATACCATTTATTTTTCAGTATTCGAGGAGTTTGATTAGAATTATCTTTTGACATTATATCACCCTTTTAATAAAATAATCTGTTAGGATTATATCATATTTATTATTATTTGTAAAGTAAAAAAAGAGCGTCCCTAACGGAACGCTCAATTTCTTGTCTTAACATGATCAAGCTCTTTCAACCTTACCTGAACGCAGGCATCTTGAACAAGCATAGATATGACAAGGAGTACCCTTGACGATAGCCTTAACACGCTTTACATTAGGCTTCCATGTTCTGTTTGTACGTCTGTGTGAGTGAGACACCTTGATTCCGAATGTTACACCCTTTCCGCAGATATCACATTTTGCCATTAGGCTGCACCTCCTTACATATTCTTAAAAATACAACATGATGATTATATCATATCCTGAAAAAAAAATCAAGTCTTTTTTGAAAAAAATCAAAAAAAATTTTTTGAGGCGTAAAATTTCAGCATATCACTTGAAAAATACGAAAAATTATAGTATAATAAATAGTGATTAATTGCAAACAGAAAAACATAATATGTAAATTGCTTTTACTGAAAGGATAATTATGACTATCAGAACTATTCTTGAACTGCTTTCAAGAGCTATAACCCTCCTCCTCGTCCTCCCGGTACACGAAGCCGCTCACGCTCTCGTGGCTAAAAAGCTCGGTGACAGGACTTCTGAGGACAGGATAACTCTCAATCCGTTCGTTCACCTCGACCTCGTCGGCTCTGTACTGATAATGCTCACAGGTTTCGGCTGGGCAAAGCCAGTTCAGGTAAACCCAAACAATATGCTCAGAACGGAAAATGCTGAATATACCAAAAAGAAAAGAAGACTGAAGATAAACAATTACCGTGCAGGCTTCGCTCTTACAGCTCTTGCAGGCCCGGTATCGAATCTGCTCGCTGCACTTGTATCGGCTCTCGCATTCGCACTGATACTCTGCACCGAAAAAGGCGTACTCGCTTACGCATCAAACGAGATCACTCCCCTTTCAAGCACGCTCATACTCTTACAGTTCCTCGTACAGATAAATATCGGTCTGGCTGTATTCAATCTTATACCGATACCTCCGCTCGACGGATTCAATGTAATGAGATACTTCACAAGCGAAAGAGTTGACCGCTGGTTCTATATGCACAATCAGCAGATACAGCTCGGATTCCTCGGCGTTCTTATCTTTATGAGATATATCCCGTCGCAGTACAATCCGCTCGTGTTCATATCATCGAAGCTCACCGATCTTTTGTATCAGCTTGTGCTGAATATCCCGGAGATCAGGTGGAACTGACCGCATGGATACGCTCTCATTCTCGCTCGATGTCTTTGAGGGGCCGCTCGATGTTCTCCTCAATCTCATCAACAAGCACAAGCTCAATATATGTGACATAGAAATATCAAAGCTGCTCGAACAGTATCTCCTGTTCATGGACGAATGCCACGAGCAGGATCTCGAACTTGCCGGCGAATTTCTCGAAATGGCTGCCCGTCTTATCTATATAAAGACCGCAAGCCTTCTTCCGCAGCCGGAAGAAGCCGAAAAGCTCAAGAAAGAGCTTGAGGGTGCTTTGATAGAATATTCCGTCTGCAAGGCTGCTGCTGCAAAACTTGCTGAGATGTTCAACGGCGGCTGCTTCTTTGCAAGACCGCCTATGAAGATAGAAGCCGATATGACGTATTCCCTCGTCCACGAGCCGGAACGCCTTGCGGCTGCTTATTTTGCTGTATCGCACAAAGCTCCCAAGAGCAAACAGCAGAAGCTCCATATCGAAAACAAGATAAATTCCGTCGTAAAACGCAGGATAGTTTCTGTTCTGTCAAAGGTAGTCCATATCCTCCGTGAGCTTTACTCTACCGGAGAAGTCTACATGGACAAGCTCTATGACGGTGTGACCGACCGCTCGGCAAGAGTTGCAACTTTCCTCGCTGTTCTCGAACTTACAAGGTCGGGCAGGATAACTATAAGCGAAGATAACATGGTCGTATTCTTCAAGGGAAGAAAGGACGGTAAAAGAAGATCGTGGAGATCAGAGAAAAGATCGGTGCAGTAGAAGCTGTACTCTTTGCAAGCGGTGACCCTATAGAGATATGCCGCCTTTCGGAAGTGACCGGCATAGATGCAGAAACGCTTTCCTCAATTATCCGGCTGCTAAACGAAAGATACAGCGACTACGGGAGCGGCATCTGCATCAAAAGGCTCGAAAGTTCATACCAGATGTGTACCCGTGAGGAATATGCCGATCTGGTGCGTGCGGCTCTGGAGACAAAACGCTCCGCTCCGCTCTCGTCTGCCGCTATGGAGGCTCTTACTATAATAGCATACAATCAGCCTGTCTCAAAGGGATTCGTCGAAAATGTCAGAGGGATCGACAGTTCCTCTGTTATCAACAATCTCTGCGAAAAAGGTCTGATAGAAGAAGCCGGACGACTCGATGTCCCCGGAAAACCTATAATCTACAGAACGACTGCACTGTTCCTGCGGAGCTTCGGTCTCAGCTCTATAGCTGACCTGCCGCCCCTCCCCGGCCAGGAGCAGCTTTCATTCGACAGCATCGATACAGACAGCGAAGAACTGTGACATGATATTTATATCCGATCGAAAGGGGAGCTGAAATGATAATACTTAAAATTCTGCTGATAACGCTTCTCGCTGTGCTTGGGATCATTCTCGGCGTGATACTGCTCGTTCTGATACTCCCTGTGCGTGCAGAAGTCAGCTTTATCGGCGGAAAACTGAAATACAAATTCAAGCTTTCTGCTGTCCCGGTACTTACTTCCGAGGGCGGCGGACTCCTTAACTGGTGGAAAAAACGGAAGAAAAAAGCCAAAAAGCCTAAAAAGCCAAAACCTGCAAAGGATAAAAAAGAAAAGAAGTCCAAAGAAAAAGACAAGAAAAAGAAGCACGATGCTCCTTCTCCTTTTGCAGAGGATACCGCTTCTGATGAGGATATCTCATTCACTGACGATATGACGGATATTTCCCCTGCTGAAGAAAAAAAGAAGAAAAAGAAAAAGCATATCGAAGAGGGCGAAGAATATGAATTCACCTTTGAATCCCTCGACGATGATCCATTTGAAGATGATGACGATGAGGAGACAAACAAGAAGACTCTCGGTGAAAAAGTCAAATTCGTCCTTGACCTCTGGGAACACGCCGGAAGACCTCTCGGAAAGATACTCAAAGGCTTCCACTTCAAAGACGTGTACATCGATTTTGTTACAGCCAATGAGGACGCTTATAAATGTGCGTTGCTCTACGGACGTGTATCTGCGATAGTTTACAATCTCCTCGCATGGATGAGTACGGTCTTCACGGTAAGGCTGAAAACTATCGATGTGAATGCAGGCTTCTCGGTCAGCAAAAGCCAGTGGGACGCTGCGTTCAGGCTCAGTTTCAGGGCATATCATGCGGTTATAGCAGGACTCTGGTTCCTGATAACATATTCATTCAAGGTATTTCTGCCAAATAAAATAAAAAGCCGTAAAGCTAAGAAGAAAAAAGCATAACGGCGGAAGTGAGGTATATTATGAGTTCAGATAAGTCACAGGTAGGAGATCTTTTAGGTATCTCAATGGCTAAAGTAAAGGAAATGGCTGATGTAAACGCTATCATCGGCGATCCGATAAAGCTTGATGACGGCACTACTATAATCCCTGTATCAAAGGTATCATACGGATTCGCTTCCGGCGGTTCTGATATCCCGTCAAGATATGAGAAGAACCTCTTCGGCGGCGGTGCAGGTGCAGGCGTATCTATCAAGCCGGAGGGATTCCTCGTTATCTCTCCTGACGGTTCTGCAAGAATGATCCAGATGACAGCAGAGAGCGATCCGATAAGCTCTGCTATCAACAATCTGCCCGGTATCGTTGACAAGGTATCAGGCTTCATCAAGAAGAAGAAAGAAGGCACACCGGCAGAAGGTGCTGATGTGATCCTCAGCGACTGATATGACGCTGCTCTCTGCCGGATAATATCAGGCTGACAGAGAAGTATATATGATCGCCTGTCCGCATATCCTGTAACAGTCATATGAATTACGGAGGTATGCGGAATGAAAAAATGTATTTCAGCAGCTGCCGCTGCTTTGCTGATCTGCTGCACAGTTTCGTCTGAGGCGGTATCCTATGCCGCAGAAAAGCCGGAGATCTCAGCAAAGGCGGCAGTTGTCATCTCTGCTGATACGGGAGAGATAGTTTATTCTTATAACTGCAATGAAAAGCTGCCAATGGCAAGTACGACAAAAATAATGACTACCCTGCTGTGTCTCGAAAGCGGCGGTCTTTATGAGGAATTTACCGTTGACAGCGATGCTATAAGAGTTGAAGGTTCATCTATGGGACTCGTTGAGGGAGACACCGTGACAAAGTACGCTCTGTGCTGCGGTATGCTCCTCCCCTCCGGAAACGATGCGGCTAATGCAACTGCCGTAAAGCTTGCTGGAAGTATAGAGGATTTCGCTGTTATGATGAACGACCGGGCAAAAAAGCTCGGACTCTCAAAAACTTATTTCGTCACTCCGTCAGGACTCGAAGGCGAAGGCCACGGCTCGTCTGCGTTCGATATGGCTATACTCGCAAGAGAAGCACTGAAAAACGACATCTTCCGGGAGATATGTTCTTCACAGTCGATGAAAGTGAAATTCGGTGATCCGCCGTATGAAAGGTGGCTGAGCAACACCAACAAGCTCCTTTCGATGTACGACGGCGTTTACGGAGTAAAGACAGGTTTTACCGACGAAGCCGGAAGATGCCTCGTTTCTGCCTGTGAACGTGACGGAAAAGACCTCATCTGTGTGACTCTCAATGACAGAAATGACTGGAACGATCATATGGCTCTGTACGATCATTCCTTCGGTGAAGTCACGCTCGTTTCGCCGCAGATACCGGAAGATATCACGCTCACGGCTGTCGGAGGAAAGGGCAGCAGGCTCTCTGTCTTCCCGGAAGAAAAGGATATCTCCTTTACTGCCGTTGCCGCAAAGCCGGAAGACTTCGACTATACCGTGATATCTCCGCCTTTTGTGTACGCTCCCGTCAGAAAGGGCGAGGAAGCCGCTCAGCTAAGGATCTCTTACGGCGGACGTACCGTCACTCAGATACCCCTCTGTGCCGCAGAGGATTATAATGTCTATAAACCAAGCTCCAAAAAGAAGAAAGCAGGATAATGTGGAAAAGATCAGGATACAGAAAATGATCGCTGACAGCGGTTACTGCTCCAGACGAAAGGCTGAAGCATACATTATACAGGGAAGAGTGAAACTCAACGGTCACCCCGTAAAACTCGGTGACAAGTGCGGTTACAAGGATCTTCTCACTATCGACGGGGAACGTGTCGTTCTTCCGAGAAAACGCAGTTTCGTCTATCTTATGATGAACAAGCCGAGAGGCTATGTCACTACGGTATCAGACGAACTCGACAGAAAATGCGTCATGGACCTCCTCGAAGATGTTGAGGAAAGAGTTTACCCGGTCGGCAGGCTCGACAGGAACTCCGAAGGTCTGCTCCTCTTTACAAATGACGGAGAATTCGCAAACAGCATAATGCACCCCAGCAGACACGTCTCGAAGACTTATCGTGTCACCGTCAGACCGGATATAACTGATGACCAGCTCGTCGCTCTCTCTGACGGAGTTGTAATCGACGGCAAAAAGACGCTCCCGGCTACTGTCGTTGTCAAGGACAAAGAACCCGGCAGAGTCGTTCTCCTTATCACTATCAAGGAGGGACGCAACCGCCAGATAAGAAAAATGTGTGAGGCTGTCGGACTCGAAGTCGCAAGGCTCCGCCGCATCAGCATCGGCCCGCTCAAACTCGGTATGCTCAAACCCGGTGCTGTCCGTGAACTGACTCCCGATGAGCTTCGTGCCATAAGGAACGCTATCGGCAAGGAGAACTGATATGCTCGAAATAATGGAAAAATTATCCCATGAGGGATACGAATACCTCGAAGAAGCTGCCGGAGACAATACTCTCCATATCACCGAAGCTCTCGATAAGGGCGAAGTCATTGGATTCATCGCCTATTCCTACTGTGGAGATCATACTGTCGTTTATGACTACAGCGACGGCGGAGAACTCCTGCTCTGCGACGGTCTGGTGCGTTCGGTGATGTTCAAGAGCTGTCTCAAAGGCATCGGGAAAGCCGTTTTCAGGTTGCAGAACGAATCCGGATACGCTTCTCTCCGGAAGCTCCGCTTCCTGCCGCCTGACAGCGATACTGCCGAAGACCTTGACAGCTTCATGAACGGCTGCGAAAACTGCAAAAAACAATAACCCTATGAAAGGAGCGATTTGATATGCCAATACGTATATCTTCCGAGCTTCCGGCATTCAAAACGCTTGGAGAAGAAAATATATTCGTAATGTCCAGAGAAAGGGCGGAACATCAGGATATCCGTCCGCTCAGAGTCATTATAATCAACATAATGCCCAAAAAGATAGAGACTGAATGCCAGCTCATGAGACTGCTCAGTAATACGCCTTTACAGGTGGATATCGAACTTCTCCAAATGGCATCTCATATTTCAAGAAATACTTCTCATCATCATCTTGAGGAATTCTACAAGACATTCGATGAGATAAAGGACAACCGCTATGACGGTATGATAATCACAGGAGCTCCCGTGGAACTGCTCGAATATGAACAGGTCGATTACTGGAAAGAGATAACGGAGATAATGGAATGGTCAAAGACTCACGTTTTCTCATCGCTGTATATCTGCTGGGCGGCTCAGGCAGGGCTTTACTATCATTTCGGTGTGCCTAAGTATACGCTCGAACATAAGATGTTCGGTATCTTCCCGCATCATGCAGAGGTCGAAAGATCTATACTCCTGCGTGGATTTGATGATATCTTCTATGTCCCGCATTCAAGGAACACGGAAGTCCGCCGTGAGGATATCGAAAAGATAAAACAGCTCAGGATACTCACAAGCTCCGAGCTTTCAGGCGTTCATATCGTCGCCAACACAAACGGAAGACAGTATTTCATCACAGGTCACTCTGAATACGACCGTGACACTATCGCAAACGAGTATTTCCGTGATATAAACAAAGGCATCGATATAAGGATACCGTATAATTATTTTCCGGGCGATGATCCGAAGAATACGCCTGTATTCTCATGGAGATGCACCGCTAACCTTATGTTCTCGAACTGGCTCAACTACTGCGTATACCAGAAGACTCCGTACAATCTCGATGAGCTTGAAGTGAGAAACTGGAACTGGGAGACAGACCTCTGATATTCCCGAAATTACAGGAGATAATATGAACAGTGATTTCTATTACGACGATCCGAACAACAAAGACGACGAAAATAAAAATGCAGGAAAGATAGGCTTTTCGCTCGCTTCTTTCCTGCTCGGCATATTCAATATGTGCTGCTGTCTCTGCTCGTACAGTCCGGTGCTTTCGACTTTGTCGCTCGTATTCGGTATACTCGCACTCATGACGCACCGTGGTGCAAAAGGATATGCGATAACCGGAATAGTGGTATCTTCGGTCGCACTCGTACTCTGGGGCTCGACGTTCCTGATGTTCGGTAAATTCTACCCGGATATGCGGTACTTCCTGCTCCACGCTGATGAGATCGTAGAACAGTACGACAAGGACGGTTCTATGCCGGAAAGATTTGAAAAATATCACGATGAAAAATATCAGAAATACTGGTATATCTTCGACTGTGATGATTTCGACGAACTCTACGGCAAGATCATAAAGTCCTATAAAGAAGCTATGAATAAGGAAAATGGGACTTCAACGGAAAAAACTCCCCGTAATGAAGACTCTTCCGCTCCGGATAAGAAATATGACGACGACGGTGAATCCCTTATCGACCTGTCGGCAAGGGTGCTATCGCCGGTATGAGATTTCTCGCTATAACGTAAACAAGAGCTGTCCCTGCAAACACAGCATAAAACCATTTGCTTGCAGGGACGAGCTTTATTTTTTTGCCCGCCAGCCTGAATACGCTCTCTGCCCAGAAAAGCATTACGACAACTCCCGCAGCAACGGCAAGTGCGTTCTGTCTCAACGCAAGAAGGATATCAAGATGAACGAGTGCTTCGGCACATCTCGTTCCGCCGCAGCCCGGACAATAGAATCCGGTGAAGAGCCTTATCGGGCATGGCATTGCGTATCTTCTCAGTATCCCATTGTATATCAGATATGCACCGGCGAACCATAGTGGTATGAGTGCTGCAAGTATGTCAGTAAGTTTTCTTTTCATATATCATCGTATCCATTGGCGAATAATTCTTTATCAGTAATCAACAACAGGGCCTACAGGGAATTTATCTGCCTTTCCGAGGATAAAGCTCTGCATGAGGACTGCATCGGCAATGTCGAGCTTTCCGTCGCCGTTCACATCGGCTGCTGCACGCATAGCCTTAGTTGAAGCAACGCTGTTGTCGATCGCTATCTGCTTTTCAAGTATGAGGTCGAACACATCTATGACCATATCGGGAGCTGTATCACCGACGAGTATCTGTCCTGACGGCTCGTCTGATATCTCTTCCTTTTCGGTATAGTAATACTCCGGCTCTTTGACTTCCTTGAAATTGACACGGAAGAAATCCATAGAGCCGTTCATTCCGTCTGCTAAGAGATAGAGCGAATCCGTACCCACAAAATCCACCGGCACAGCAGAAAATGCTCCGGAAGCTGTTTTTGCTCCGCTGCCGCTGTTGGCTGTTATCTTTGCCTTTCCGTCGGATATCACGGTGCTTACAGTGAACCATGTTCCGGGTTCGTAGGCATTTTCGAGAGTGACGTTCTCATTTCCGGTACTTAGCGTGAGAGTGCCGTTCTCGGCTGTGAGAGTGAGCTGCTTTTCATCGCTTCCGAAGCGGAATATCTCGTTCTTCTTACTGTCACGGAGAAGAACTGCTGTCTGATAGTCAGCATCTCTCAATGCTGCATATGAACTGTCAGCTATGAGATACTGTCCTCCGTCAAATGTGAGGACTCCTTTTCCGCTCGTCTTTGAATCGCTCCATTCAGGAGAACCTACTGCCACGCCGTAGGTTGATGTAAACGAATCGGCGGCAGTTTTTGAACTGTCTGCGGAAAATTCAAGTCCGGCATACTGTCCGTCGTTATACGGACGGCTGTTGACATAGGCATCGGGACTTGTCCAGCCGTATACTGAACCCGCCTGTATAGTTCTGCTCGAATCGTCGTAATAATCACCGTCAGGCATTGCCTGTCCCGTGGCAGAACCCTTTACCATACAGAAAGCAACGCCCTTGACTGTAGCGTTTCCGCTTACGGAGTAATTATCATACACGAGTCCGCTCTCGATGACTCTTGCATTTCCGGAAACAGTTGCATTTCCCATAACGCCTGCACTGTCAGCGATGATCGCATTATCCGTGACCTTTGCCCTTTCGGAAACGACTGCATTGCCTGTAACTACGGCATTTCCGGAAACAGAGGCATTTCCTGTGACTGTTGCATAGCCGTCGATAACGGCATTTCCCGAAACGGTCGCATATCCGAGGACTTTAGCATTTTTTCCGACATATACAGAAGCATCGACTTTTGCTGTAGAAGCTACGAATCCGCCGCCGTTGGGGTGATAGCTTCCTCTTGCCGTCGCCGCTGTCGGCTGAGTCTGCTGTATGCCTGCTCCCTTTATGGTGACGGCGTATGGATAGCGTGTCTTTCCGAGGAACGGACGGTTGTTCTCATCGAATTCGCCCTCACCGTATGCCCACGGAACTCCGTTCTGCTGGAACGTATCAGGATCGGGAGTAGCTGTCACGACAAGATAAGCGGCACTGTCATTTCCGCCGTCGAATGAAGCTGTCATGGTCTGTCCGGCGGTGAAAAGGTCGGTATATCTCGTCTGTCCTGCTCTGCTCTCAA
>CADBQF010000322.1 GCA_902796705.1 Ruminococcus flavefaciens | reverse complement strand
CCTTTGCACTGGCTTCAATGACAGCCTTGATTTTCTTGGAAGTAGAAGCGGCGTGCCATTCGTTGAATAGAGTAAATGTAAACTATGGACAAACACTATTTTCGTTCTATGCCCTTGATTAGATTTCAAGCGCATTTCTTTTGTTTTTCAGCGGCTTGTCAATCAACTTGTAGTAGATGTGAATGTCACGCACAGCCTTTCTGCCCTGATAGGCATCGACCGTGAAGTATTCGATAAGGTCAAGGCACATCTGTCGTGTAAGCTCCTCAGCACCTGCGTAGGACTTCAAACGGCGGATATATTCATCAACGTCTGCTTCATCCTGCCTGTCTGCATCGGCTCTCTGAACGAGCATATCAAGCTCTGTCAGCAATGTATCTTTCTCTTGCTGATACTTTGAAAGCAAGTCAGTACAGGTCTTTTCGGGCAGATTACCAAGCACCCTGTCCTCATAGATTTTCTGAATCAGCTTGTCGAGGTCAGTGATACGCTTTTCAATATCTTTCTGCCTTTTCTTATCGGAATTATCACGAGCAGATTTCTCGCCACGCTTACGGGCAAGATACTTCTCACGAGCCTTATCATCATTCATAACGAAGTCGATTTGACGGCGAATATCCTGCAAGATAATGCTCTCCAAATCAGTGTAATTGATGTGGTGGGATGTGCAATGCTCCTTTCCGAAACGGGCGTGAAATCCGCACACATAGCCGTATGGAGCTTTCGCACCCGATGAGTAGTGCTGTTTCATTTTCGTACCGCAGTCAGCACAGTAGCCAAGTCCAGACAGCGGCATTGTGACACCTTTCTTTGTCTGCTTGCCGGTGCTGACGGATTCCTCGATCTCACGAACTTTATCCCATAGCTCCTGTGGAATGATTGGTTCATGATTGTTCTCAATAACCGCCCATTCATCAGCACTTTTCTGTATGGTCTTGTGGTTTTTGTAACTTACCGTTGTCGTGCGGAGCTGGGCGAGATGTCCAAGGTAAATCTGATTGCTCAGAATACGCTTGACTGCTGTCGGACTCCATAAGTGGTGTGAATACTGCGGAGCATCTTTGCCGAGCTTGCTGTACTTGTAATCCTGCGGAGGAAGAATGCCCTCACTATTCAGCTTTTCGGAGATTTTTGTGACATTCCACCCTGCTGCTCTCATCTTGAAAATACGGCAGACAACTTCGGCAGCATCGGGGTCGATCTGGGGAGTGAAATTCGCATCATCACCCTTGACATATCCGTATGCGGCGAATGTGGTCTTGTACTTGCCCGACCTTGCATTGCTCTCAAAAACAGCTCTCAGCTTTTTGGAAGTGTTGGCAGCGAACCATTCATTAAAAACATTCATAATCGGTAGCATATCCATTGAAGCACTGTCTGAATTGAGCGTATCAATATTGTCCGTGAGGGCGATAAAACGGATATTATACATCGGGAACAGATAGTCCACATACTGACCTACGGCGATATAATTTCGTCCGAAACGGCTCATATCCTTACAGAGTATCAAGTTAATGTTTCCTGCTTTAGCATCTTCGAGCAATCTCTGGACACCCGGTCTCTCGAACGTAACGCCGCTAATTCCGTCATCAACGTACTCGTCATAAATCGTCCAGCCCTGCTTTTTGACATAGTTTGTGAGAACTCTCCTCTGGTTCTCTATCGAAAGGGATTCGCCCTGCCTCTCATCATCACGGGAGAGACGGAGATATATCCCAACTTTATAATCGGTCTGCTTTGGTATCATCATAAACTCCTTTCTATCCAAAGCGACCTTTACCGATATATCCATTATAGCGCAATATATCGGCAAAGGCAATAGCTTCTGAGAAAAAGTTATGCTGACCTCGGAACAGTTCCGAGCATCTCGCTCATGGCTCTGTCCTCAGCGTACCGATACATCACGTCATTGATGTCCTTGTCTCCGATGAAATGGCTATGCACTCTGTAAGTGCGACCGTCCACCTCATAAGTGTTGATTTGAACGGGGCAGTCCTTGTATTGCTCGTTCATTTCCTGCATTGTTCTGTTTTTCATAGCGAATTTTTCCTTTGCTTATCTATCTCTACGCATTGGAGAGGGCATCGCT
>CADBQF010000321.1 GCA_902796705.1 Ruminococcus flavefaciens | reverse complement strand
TTTATTATCTTCATTGATTTTCCTTTTTCCCGGACGTATCTCACAGGTGATACGTGGGATAATACTGTTATAAGGCAGTCTTCCTGCTGTCCGTATCCTGATGAGGTGATGATATGTTTGATGATGAAGTAAGGATATACACTCCCGGAAGCCTTCCGCACGCTGCGGAAGATATCTCATGCCGGGACAGCGATATGAAGATCTACTCCCCCTCACCGCACAGCGGTCAGTCCTTGTCTTCCGCAGAAGAACAATCGGAGCATACTCCGTAAAAGACGGTCTGTGACGGATCGACCATGAATCCGTGATGTTCAAGGATATGTTCTCTCAGTCCGGAGAGATGATCGCAGTTGAGGTGTATGAGTTTCCCGCATTTAAGGCATTTGAGGTGGAAATGCTCCCTGCACTCCCTGCTGTCGTCTATATACTGATAGCACGCACCTGTCTTTCCGTCAAAGCTGTACTTGCGGACTACTCCGTTCTCGACGAGTTTGTCAAGCTGTCTGTAGATAGTGGCAGTACCCACCGGAGTACCCTCTGCGAGCAGATAGGCACTTATCTCCTGCACATTGGTATGTTTTTCCTTATTGTTCACAAGAAAGCTGATGAGCTTTTCCTTCTGCCGTGTATTATATCCCGAATCACGTTTCATATTGTCCTCCAAAAGCGATTTGTTCCAATGATTAGATTTTACTACAATTACGCCTCTTTGTCAAGTTTGTGCCGGCAAACGGAAAAAATTTGATTTCAGGCTTGAAATCATCTCTGCAATGTGATATAATAAATTGGAAGTGTGCCTTACGGCACTAATAATTCTATGAAAAGAGGAAATAAAATGCCTGCTAATATTGTTGTCGGAACACAGTGGGGAGACGAAGGAAAGGGTAAGATAATCGATATACTCGCTTCCCGTGCTGATGTCGTAGTTCGTTCACAGGGCGGTAACAATGCCGGTCATACAGTTGTAAATAACGGTGAGGTATACAAGCTCCACCTTATCCCGTCGGGTATACTCTATCCGGATACTCTCTGCCTTATCGGTGCAGGTGTAGTTCTTGATCCCAAGGACTTCATCGGTGAACTTGATTCTCTCGCTGAGAGAGGCATAAAGACCGAAGGTCATCTCCGCATCGATCCGAGAGCTCATGTCGTTATGCCGTGGCATATCGAACTTGATGGCCTTTCGGAAGCTTTCAGGGGCGGCAGCGATATCGGTACTACAAAGAGAGGTATCGGTCCTACATATATGGACAAGTACGAGAGATGCGGCATAAGAGTCTATGACCTCGTTCACCCGGAAGTCCTCGCTGAAAAGATCAAGTCCACAGGAAACCTCAAAAACAAGATAATCACAGCAGTCTACGGCGGAAAGGCTTTCGACCTCGATGCTGTCACTAAGGAATATACAGAGTACGGCAAGAGGATACTCCCCTACGTTGACGATGTATCCGTACTCACATTCGATGCTGCAAAGGCAGGAAAGACTATCATGTTCGAGGGAGCTCAGGCTACTCTCCTTGATATCGATTTCGGTACTTATCCTTACGTTACATCTTCACACCCGCTCTCTGCCGGTGTATGCGTAGGTACAGGCGTAGGCCCGAAGGTTATCTCAAATATCATCGGCGTAGCAAAGGCTTATACCACCCGTGTAGGAAAAGGCCCGTTCCCGACCGAGCTTGACGATGCTGTCGGTGAGCAGATCAGAAACGTCGGCGGCGAGTTCGGTACTACTACCGGCAGACCGAGAAGAACAGGCTGGTTCGATGCTGTTATCGTTCGTCACTCTGTAAGAGTAAACGGCCTTGACAGCCTTGCTATCAACAAGCTCGATACGCTCGCAAACCTCGATACGCTCAAAATGTGCGTAGCTTACAAGAAGCCCGACGGCACTGTTACAGAGAACTTCCCTCCTACTCTCGAAGAACTCGACGGCTGCACACCTGTTTATGAGGAATTCCCTGGATTTACCGAGGATATCTCAAAGTGCAGGAGCTTTGACGAACTTCCTGAGAATTGCAGAAAGTACATCGCTCGTCTTGAAGAACTCGTCGGCTGCCACGTAAGCATGGTCGGCGTAGGCCCTGACAGATCACAGATAATCGAAAGATAAAAAATGCGATTTCCGGATAGGAGGCTGAGGATATGAGATTTCCTGTTCGTTTTGTTTCAGTCATAGCTGCTGCGGCATTGGCTGTATGCCCTTTAAGTACATCGCCCGTTCCGGCAGATGCCGCTGAGATACTCACTATGAGCCAGTTCATGTCTCCGGAACATCAGGTAAGGATATGCAGCGATACCGATGAAGCCGCTGTATATCTCCGCAAGCAGATGACACAAAAGGCGGATATAATCTATTTCTCGCTTCCTTCCTCATTATTCAGCGGTGAAGATACTGTATCGGAAGTCATGAGCAAAGCTCTTGCCGAGACAGGTGTAAGCACAGAGGGCGATTATCTCCGCCTTTCGCTGAAAAGCTACGCCTCATACTGGGGCGAGAGCGGAAGCACTATGGTGATACGTCTTAATATCGATTATATCACCGATACAGAGCAGGAAGCTGAACTCACCGAAAAACTCGGAGAAGTCATGGCTTCCCTCGGTCTTGACGGCAGGAGCGACTACCAGAAAGCTCTCATTATATACGACTATGTGACGCAGAATGTCGATTATCCCACGGCTTCCGGCTGGGAAGTTTCTTCAGCTTATTCGGCTCTTGTCAATAAAACAGCCGTTTGTCAGGGATTCGCTCAGCTCATATACCGTATGTTCACAGAAGCCGGCATAAAGTGCCGCTTCGTCGGAGGAAGCTCCAACGGCGTGATGCACGCATGGAATATCGCTTACATAGACGGAGCTTATTACTACATCGATGCTACATGGGATTCCATGACGCTCGGCAGAAGGCTTTTCTTCCTCAAAGGCACGAAAGACCTCGACGAGTACATCTACAACGGTCAGAACGGTCACGACACCGATCCGGCTTTTGAGGAGTTCAACCCCATTTACGAGATGTACGGCACAGATGATTTTCTGCTCCGCTTTCCGCTGTCAGATGTAAAATACGATCCGGCTGATCCCGTGCCTGCATATCTGCCGGGCGATGTCGATAACGACAAAACGCTCGATCCGGCTGATGCTTCGCAGATACTCCGGGCATATTCATATTTTATAAATACCGACTATGAGGTATTCACTCTGTCACAGAGGAATGCAGCCGATGTCAGCGGCGACGGAGTCATCGATTCTTCTGATGCGTCGATAATACTCTCCTACTACTCGGAGACCGCCAACGGCTCGGATATTTCCTTTGAAGACTATTTGAAAACTTTACAGCAATGAGGTGAAAATATGGCAGATGAAAATAATTACACTGCACCGGTACTCGATGATATCGACTATACCGCACCTGCACAGAAAAATTCAGGACTCGCAGGAGTCTCTGCACCTGTACTCGACGATATAGAGTATGCAGATGCTTCTCCGAGAAAGGGAGCTCCGACCGGAGTTGCTGCTCCTGTCCTTGATGATATGGATCAATACTACGACACTTCACAGAAGAAAGGTGCTCCGACAGGTGTTTCCGCTCCTGTGCTTGATGATATGGATACGTATGATCCGTCACAGTCACAGAAAAAAGGTGATCCTTCCGGCGTTTCTGCTCCCGTTCTCAGCGATACGGTACAGCCGTCCGCTCCGGAAAAGCTCATCATGACCGATGAGGAGATCATCGCAGGCTTCACTGACGAGCAGAAGACGATGTACGACGGCCTTCCGGAAGAAAAGAAGCAAATGGTCCTCGATATGAGAAGAAAACAGCTCGGTGCTGAAGCTCCGCCTCCGGTGATACAGGCTCCTGTGCTTGACGAGGACAATTACGTTCCCCCTCCGAAGAAGGAAACTCCTCCGCCCGAACCGGCAGAGCCGATAACCGCTCCCGTACTCGATGACGAACCGGAAGTTCCGAAATATGTTCCGAAATATGTTGACGAGGATATCGAAAAAGCCAAGCGTGAGGGTGCTAAAAAAGCTCTTTCCTCACAGCTCACATCTAATCAGAAAGACTCCAAGGAAAGCCTGCGTATGATGCTCGAACTCAAAGAGCAGCAGCGTCAGGAACTCGCTAAAAAAGGCGGAAAGATCGCCGCTGTGCTCGTTCTCGTCGGTATTTTAGCCGCTGTCGCCTTCTATCTCCTCTATTCAGGCAAACTCGGCCTTACTTATAAGGATTCGCTCAGCGGTGCAGGCAAGATAATCCAGGAATCAGCACTTTATATCTCGGTCATCACGGGAGTTATTTCATTTACGCTCCTTACCGGCATAGCAGGATTCAAGTCCCTGAATTCGTTCGTGTACTTCGTGTTCTGCTTTGTCCAGCTTTTCCCCGGATTGTTCATGATACCGCAGCACAACGGCAAAGTATGGCTCATAGGTCTTCTCTACGCAGTAGGACTTATCGGAGGCATCGCTGTGTTCGTGACTCTTTCAGCAAGCGAAGCTGTCGGACTCTACTTCAAGAAACCCGCCAAACAGCGTGAGGATCTCTGATATTATCTGCTGCTTTTACAAGAAACTATATTTATTGTGGGGGAAAACCTTTCTGAGGAAAGGTTCTTCCCCCACACCCCCTTTCCAAAGACTTTTAACATGAAATTTCCCCTGACGGGACGC
>CADBQF010000320.1 GCA_902796705.1 Ruminococcus flavefaciens | reverse complement strand
GACGGCGAAGCTGAATTCTCGTTCCAGATGCCTTCCGACGCTTCCGGCAGCTTTGCTATAGAATTCGTAACTATCAACGACGACAAAACAACAAGTTCATCTGTATCACAGTCATTTACCCTCCCAGGAGAGACCGTCATCAAACACAAGATAAAAGGCATGGGAGAAAAAGCAAAGGTAACGGCTGTCCTTACAAATCTCAGCAACGGCACCCGTGGACAGATAGGCACTTACACTGTAAATTTCGCTTCCGGTGAGATAACCGCTGAAAGCGAAAATATCCGCTCGGCATTCGATGCTGTCGGCGGACTGTATGTATACGTTCCGGAAGAAACGGAGTACGAAGAACCTGAATATGAAGAACCGGAATACGATCCGGGCTATTACGATCCGGGATACTACGACGATCCCGGCTGGTATGATGAGGAGGTCTACTACTGATGAAGTTTACGTTAAAGATACTCTGTCTTGCATCTGCTGCCGTTATTGCAGCATCATGCGGTACTATAGGCTGTTCGCTCCGTCCGGACAGCAGCGGAAATTCCGGAGTTTCCGCTGAAGTGAACGTTATGCCTGACCTTACAGGCCTTCTTCCGGAAGAAGCATCTGAAAGATATCCTTTCATTTCTATTGTGGATTCCGGAAATATCGCAAGCGATAAAGTCGAAAAAGGCAGGATAGCCATGCAGGATATCCACCCCGGTACAGAGATACTCTACGGTCAGCAGGTTTCCGTCTGCCTCAGCGGAGGAAACGATCCGGACGATCTCAACTATACGATGCTCATGCCCGATCTGCGTGGACTGGATATAAATACCGCAGAGGCACAGTACGGGGATTATATCCATTTCCAGATAGAATATACCGATTCCATAGGAGTTGAAAAGAATACTATCCTCAATCAGGCTATCGCCCCCGGAACTGAATTCCGTCAGGGTACTGCTATGAAGATAACTGTCAGCCAGGGCGAAGATCCCAACGACGAGGGCGATATGATAATGCCCGACTTCACAGGAAGATATTTCAACGACATGGTAAGGGAATACAAGAACCTCATCAAATTTGAAGTCGGCGGCTACGTAAAGAGCGAACTCACTTACGGAAGCATTGCAAACCAGACTATCGATCCCGGCTCACACTATAAGCGTGGAGTCACTATGACCGTATACCTCAGCAACGGCGAACCTCCGGAGACTACTACCGCTCCCCCGACAACTCAGCCGCAGACAACGACTTCCGCCGGAGAGGGCGAAGAGTATGATTATGAGTACGAATATGACTACGATCAAGACTATGACTACGAGGATTACTGGGGCGAAGACTACGAATGGTGATATCTCCGGCAATGCCCTTGACTATTTCCATAAAAGAGGGTATAATAGAATCATAACTATTAAAAGGAGTGTTTCATAATGAGCGAAAATTGCAGTCCTCAGGATTGTGCAGGCTGTCCAAGTGCAGGCAATTGCAGCAGCCAGCCGCAGAGTTTCCTCGAAAAGCCTAATGCTATGAGCAGTATCGGCAAAGTCATCGGCATAGTCAGCGGAAAGGGCGGTGTCGGCAAGACTCTCGTTTCTTCACTTCTCGCTGTGACCATGCAGAGAAGAGGAAAGAATACAGGTATCCTCGATGCCGATATAACAGGCCCGTCCGTTCCGAAAGCTTTCGGTATCCACGATAAAGCCGATGCGTGCGAATTTGGCATAATCCCCGTAAAGAGCAAAATGGGTACAGATGTTATGTCTGTAAATCTTCTCCTTGAGAACGAGAGCGATCCCGTCGTATGGAGAGGCCCTGTCATCGCAGGCGTTGTCAAGCAGTTCTGGACTGATGTTATCTGGAAAGATATCGAATACCTCTTTGTAGATATGCCTCCGGGAACAGGCGACGTTCCGCTGACTGTCTTCCAGTCCCTCCCTGTGGACGGTATCGTTATCGTTACTTCACCGCAGGAACTCGTTTCAATGATCGTCGGAAAAGCCGTTAAAATGGCTCAGATGATGAATATCCCGATCCTCGGCATCATTGAGAATATGAGCTACTACGAATGTCCCGACTGCGGCAAGAAGATAAATGTCTTCGGTGAGAGCCACGTCGATGAGATCGCCCAGCAGTACGGTATCCCTGTACTCGCTAAGCTCCCGATAAACTCCGACCTCGCTAAACTCTGCGATAACGGTACTATCGAACTCTTCGAGGGCGACTGGCTCGAATCCGCCGCCGACAAGATCGAAGCCGCAGAGAAAAAAGCAAAATAACTGCTTTATGGGACTTATGCAACAGTATATACCTTTTGTGGGGGAAAACCTTTCTGAGGAAAGGTTCTTC
>CADBQF010000319.1 GCA_902796705.1 Ruminococcus flavefaciens | reverse complement strand
TGATATCTTTGTACCGAAGTAGCTGTCGATCATGCGTCCGTCGGAGGTAGTGCCTGTCTTGGGGTGGATAACACGTCCGGTCTTCGGGTTTATCTCCAGAGTGAAGATACCGCCTGACCACGAACCGTAGCACATATACATCTTTCCGTCAGTACCGTAGTAGATAGTAGGATCGATAGCGTTCGGGAAGAGGGTATTATTGAAGTTGTTTCCGTTGAACCAGCTATTGTTCATCGTCACCTCGCCGCTGCTGATAAGTTCATCGACATTGGTGGAGGTATATTTCTTGTTTACGTTCTTTGTATCGCTTGTAACGTACTGATCGTTCTTGGTGAATCCGGAGTAGATGAGGGTATCTCCGAAAGTATACGGGCCTTCGATCTTCTTTGAATAAGCAAAGCAGATAACAGAGCGGATATATGTTGACGATGTACAGAAATACATCACATAAGCACCGGTAGTTCCGTCCGGGCACTGGAAATCGGGGTTCCAGATAACATCGGGGGCCCATACAGAGAATCCGCCCTTGCAGTCTTCGAGGTCTTCGCCGCACCATGCGAAGGCTTTTTTGAGGTTTTCGGAGAGGTTGCCGAATTCGACGTTATTTGTCCTTGCATAGCCGTTAGTGAAAGTTCTCCAGTTCTGGAGGTCGGTCGATCTTGCGGCATCGATATGCGAACCGAATACGTAATAATTATTACCGTCCTTTATGATAGAGGGATCGTGGACAGAAACTCTTGTGCCGGCTGCCTCTGAGTACATACCGTCAGAGAGGGGGAGACTTCCGGCTGTAAAAAGCATAGCAGCAGCCATGAGAGCGGCTGTAGTTTTCTTTAAAAGCTTTGACTTCATATTAAACTCCTTTCGTACATGAATGTCACATCTTATGATATGATTATACATTAGTTTATAAATATTGTCAATTAATTTTTGGGCTATAAAAATGATATTTTGTCTCATTGTGAATATTTGCACCGCTGACAGAAATAATAATACCAGTGAATGAAAAGAGGTGTTTTATGGCATTATCATTGTCAAGGGGCGTTTTCAGGACAGATACGCCGGTAAAGATAGAGAGCTTCGCTTCTGTAGCCGGAGCAAAGGAGGGCGAAGGGCCGCTTGGTGAATATTTCGACGAGATAATCGAGGACAGCCATTTCGGTCAGCCGACATGGGAAAAGGCGGAGAGCCGCTTTCAGCTCGAAGCGGTCAGTCTTGCCGTGAGAAAAGCCGGACTCGTCAAGGAGGATATCGATGTGATATGCTCCGGCGATCTTATAGATCAGTGCATAGGCTCGACCTATGGCCTTAAAGAACTGAGCATACCCTATCTCGGACTGTACGGAGCGTGTTCGACTATGGCAGAGGGAATGCTCACAGCGACGCTCATCATTGCCTCCGGAGCGGCAGAGAGGACGGCAGCCGTTACATCGTCGCACTTTTCGACAGCGGAGAGGCAGTTTCGTTTTCCGCTCTCATACGGCGGTCAGAGGACTCCGACTTCACAGTGGACGTGTACGGCATCGGGAGCGGTCATACTCTCAGGCAGGGGAGAACTCGCCGTAGCCGGCGGCTGCATCGGAAAAATAACCGACATGGGCATCAGCGATATCAATAATATGGGAAGTGCTATGGCACCGGCTGCGGCAGAGACTATAAGCCGCTACCTCACAGCGACGGGGACTTTTCCGGAAGATTACGACTATATCATCACCGGCGACCTCGGTACGACAGGAAGTGTTCTTCTCAATGAGATCATGCAAAGGCAGGGGACTGATATTTCCCGTCAGCACCGTGACTGCGGAGCGATGATATTCGACAGTGAAGCACAGGGGACAGGCTGCGGCGGTTCGGGCTGCGGATGCAGTGCAAGCGTGCTGTGCGGATATTTTCTCCCGGAGCTGATAAAGAAAAAGGGACAGATACTCTTTGCTGCGACAGGTGCGTTGATGTCGCCGCTCTCGCTCCAGCAGGGAGGGAATGTTCCGTCGATCTCACATCTTGTTCATATAAGGAGCTGCTGATATGCTGTATGATATACTGAAAGCCTTCATCTGCGGCGGTGCTTTATGCGTCGCAGGTCAATTGCTGATAGACAAGACAAAACTCACACCGGCGAGGATACTGACGGGTTACGTCGTTGCCGGAGTCATACTCTCGGCTGTAGGAGCGTATGCACCGTTTGCACGATTTGCCGGAGCAGGAGCGACTGTTCCGCTGACGGGATTCGGTCATCTTCTTGCGGAGGGCATAAGAAAAGCCGTCGCAGAGGACGGCTTGCTCGGAATATTCACGGGAGGACTGACGGCAGCAGCCGGAGGAGTCACGGCGGCTCTTGTTGCAGGACTTGCAGCGGCGGCTGTTTTCCGGCAGAAGGACAAGAGCTGAATCATTCATATCTGCGGCACTCACCGAGGACAAGCTCTGAAAGTCCGTCACGGCTGAATTCGATGCGGCGTGCGGAATATCTCCGGAGCGTCGGGTTCAGCTTTGAAGCAGGGATCGCTTTCACGCCGTTGTTATTGCTGAAAACTATGAGAATGAAATCGTTCACATCGGGATATTTCAGCAGGGCGGAAGCGGCCTTGCCACGTACATAGATGAATCTTTTGCGGACGCTTTCGAGCTTTTCGCTGCATATCCTGTCGTAATATTCTTTCTCCTCGCCGGAGAGGGGGATAGCTACAGCGGCTTCGAGCCTTCGCTTTTCGGCGGCGATGCGGACGGCTTCGAGCTTTTCGATACGGTCTTCACGCAGCTTGATGAAACCCTCGCTGCTGCGGAAATCGGTCGTGTGTACTGCACGGTGTATCGTATAAAGAGCGGCTGCATCGTTTATCGCATTATGGAACGAGCCTTCTTCCGGAACATATCCGAAAGCGGAGGCAAGCTCCTTTATATTCACAGCCTGCGGGAGCTGCATCTTCTTTGTCATATCATACTGGATATCGGTTATACAGTCAGCGACACGGCGGATACTCGAAGACGGGCGGCGGAGTTTTGAATGCTGCTTTATATCCGAGAGAAGTCCCGGCCTGTCGAAATTTCCCCATACCCAGACGGAGGATATGCCGTATCTTTCGAGGATATTGCATATATCACGCATAACGTCGTTGGAATCAGGGGAAACGTTTATCTCGTCCTGAGTGAGTTTCGTCAGCTTTCTGCACTGTTTTGTCATGACCGGGTGTTTGTTGGGCCTTGCGGTGCTGTAATATTTTTCGACGATATGGTATTCGTCATCGCAAATTATGATACCGGCAGAAAGCACTTCACTTGCGGCACTGCTGATATTGAAGCCGCAGGTGAACTCGAAGTCTGCGAAGCACATATATGAACCTGTACTGCTTACGGACATTTTCCTCACTTCCTAAATATGCCTTGAAGCCTGAGATCAGGCGTTCTGCATGAAATTCCTGACTATTTCCGATACCTCTCCGGAAATATCCTCTATGCTCCTCATCTGACCGTCAGCGATACATTCGACGGTCTTCCAACCGAGCCGTGAAGCACATTTATCTGCACTGATGCGTGAGCGTCTGAGGTAATCTATATCTTTTTCGTGGATATCTTTTTTATCCTCGCTGCCGCCGTAGCGTTTCGTCATGAGTTCCTGGCTGATATCGGGATCTACACGGAGATATATTACGATATCCGGCTGAGGTATGCCTATCCGGGAATACTCAAATTCATAGAGCCAGCGGAGATATTCCTCCTGCTGATCTTCCGGGAGCTTTGCACACTGGTGGACAGCGTTTGAGGTAGTGTATCTGTCAGCTATGACGATACCGCCGCTGTTGTAGTGGCTGCCCCATTTTGTCTTGTATGAAGCAAATCTGTCAACGGCGTAGAAGCACGATGCGGCGTAGGCGTTGACCGAATCGGGATCGCTGCCGAATTCTCCGCCGAGGTACATTTTAACGAGAGCAGAGGACTGGCTTTCATAGTCCGGGAAAGAGACTTTCAGGACATTGCAGCCGGCAGCCCTGAGACTTTCTTCGAGGAGCTTTGCCTGCGTATTTTTACCGCTTCCGTCAAGGCCTTCTATAACGATGAGTCTGCCTTTCATAGTATCACCTCAGTATTTTCCGTTGTTCTTGAAATTCATCATCATGGCATTGGTGAGGCTGTAATCATCGGGCTGACCTCTGATGTAGCGTCTTTCCTGCCATTCGGCACAGCTAAGTTCTTCCGGATCGATGTGTATCTCATCTTCCGGGCAGGCATCGCAGTAGAAGCCGGCGAGGATACCGCCTGAGAATCCCCACGGCTGCGAGCCGAAATATCTGATATTGCTGACTCTCAGACCTGTTTCTTCCATGACCTCACGCTTGACAGTCTCTTCGAGAGTTTCACCGACTTCTGTGAAGCCTGCGACGAGAGCATCATAGCTCACGCCGTGATTTTTTGCATATCTTGTGATGAGGAGGCTGTCCCCCTTGGTCACGCCGACGATGACGGCCGGATTGATACGTGGATAGATGACATTTCCGCATGAGGGACATTTCAAGGCTCTCTCCCTCTCATGGGGAACAGTCGGAGTTCCGCACGCACCGCAGAATTTAGATGAAGCATACCACTGATGCAGGTGAAAAGCCGTAAAGAGTGCGAGGATATTTTCCTTTACCACGTCAGCCGAATGGCGGAGATCACGTATGATGCGGTAGTGATAGCCGTCCGGGATATGTTTTATCTTTCCGGCGGCGAGGAAATATTTTTT
>CADBQF010000318.1 GCA_902796705.1 Ruminococcus flavefaciens | reverse complement strand
GGAATTTGCTGTTATGACGGCAGTTCCTTTTTCGTGGCTTACCTGTGCTTCTTCTATCCAGTTGATATCTTCAAGAGCTTTTTTTACACGGGCTTCACAGTGACCGCACATCATGCCCTTGATATGGACAACGGCAGTTGAACTCTCTGTATTTTCCGGTGTTTCTGCTGTCTCGTGTTTTTTCTTCCTGTCACGCTTCGGATCGTAGATATTGAGCAGATTCAGGCGGAGTGCATTGCTCACTACGCAGAAGCTCGAAAGGCTCATTGCAGCCGCTCCGAACATCGGATCCATTTGCCAGCCTGTCAGAGAGACGAACGCACCGGCTGCAAGCGGTATGCCAATGACGTTATAAATGAACGCCCAGAAGAGATTCTCGTGGATATTCCGCAGAACTTTCCGGCTGAGGCGTATAGCCGCCGGAACGTCGCTCAGACGGCTCTTCATAAGGACGATACCTGCTGCATCGATAGCGACATCTGTTCCTGCACCGATAGCAATGCCTATATCAGCCGCCGTGAGTGCAGGGGCATCGTTTATGCCGTCACCGACCATAGCGGCTTTTCCGTGCTTTTTAAGCTCTCTGATGACCTTTTCTTTTCCGTCCGGGAGAACTCCGGCGATGACCTCATCAACACCTGCCTGCCTGCCGATAGATGCGGCAGTTTTTTCATTATCTCCTGTCAGCATAACGACTCTTATGCCCATATTTTTAAGCTCTCTTATCGCCTGCGGACTTTCCGGCTTTATCGTATCGGCAACGGCGATCATACCGCAGAATTTCCCGTTATATGAGAAAAAGAGCGGAGTTTTTCCCTCGCCGGACAGTTCTTCGGCTGTCTGTTTCATATCATCGGGGATATCTGTTTTTCCGGAGATGAACGAGAGATTTCCGCCGGCAGCCTGTCTTCCGTCTATATTTCCGACAAGACCGTTTCCGGAAACGGCTCTGAAATCCGTTACATCACTGGATACAGTTCCCTCTCCGCTGCACTTTGAGACGATAGCCTTTGCAAGAGGGTGTTCGCTGAGTTTTTCAAGGGAATAGGCTACAGAAAGCAGCTCTGAACTTTCTGTTCCGGCTGACGGGATAACATCTGTAACAGACGGCTCGCCCGTTGTGATAGTTCCTGTCTTGTCAAGGGCGATAACATCGACTTTTCCTGTCTCCTCAAGAGAAACGGCTGTTTTGAAAAGTATGCCGTTCTTTGCACCGACTCCGTTTCCGACCATGACAGCTACCGGAGTGGCAAGTCCCAAAGCACACGGACAGCTTATGACAAGGACTGATATCGCCCTTGAAAGCGAATATCCCGTGTCTTTTCCGAGAAGCAGCCATATAATGAACGTTACAAGGGCGATGCTTATGACGACCGGAACGAACACTCCCGATACTTTGTCGGCTGTCTTGGCGATAGGTGCTTTCGTTGCGGCAGCATCGCTGACCATCTGGATTATTTTTGAAAGAGCCGTATCTTCTCCGACTCTTTCGGCTTCGCATTTTATAAATCCTGACTGATTGATCGTCGCAGCCGAAACGTGGTCGCCTGCTGTCTTATCGACCGGAATGCTCTCGCCGGTGAGTGCCGATTCGTTCACAGCACTTTCGCCTTCGATCACCACTCCGTCAGCCGGGATAACTTCTCCCGGTCTTACAACGAAGACAGTGCCTTTTTTGACCTGTTCAGCCGGAACGGTGATTTCCTCTCCGTTTTCGATGATGACCGCAGTTGACGGTGCGAGCTTCATCAGGCTTTTCAGAGCGTCAGTCGTTTTGCCCTTTGAACGTGCTTCAAGCATTTTTCCGACTGTTATGAGTGTGAGTATCATAGCTGCCGATTCAAAATAAAAATTATCCATGCAGCTCATGACTCTTGCGTGATCGCCTTTCATCTGTGCGTCCGTCATCACAAAAAGCGAACAAACGCTGTACACGAACGAAGCTCCCGAACCAAGTGCCACGAGCGTGTCCATATTCGGTGAACGATGCAGCAATCCTTTGAAGCCGTTCACGAAAAATTTCTGATTGATGACCATGACGATGACTGCAAGGAGCATCTGTGCAAGTCCCATCATAACATGATTGCCTTCCATGAACGGCGGGAGCGGTGCGTCAAACATCATATGTCCCATTGAAATGTACATCAGCAAAGCAAGAAATCCGACCGATGCGGCAAGACGTTTTTTCATCTTAGGAGTCTCGTGATCGGCGAGCTGATCTTCTGCGGCAGAACTGTTCCTGCTCTCTCCGCCCTTTACAGATGCACCGTATCCGGCGTCCTGTACGGCTTTTATAATGCTGCTGTCCGAGAAATCGCCTTCGACTCCCATTGAATTCGTCAGAAGGCTCACAGAACATGAGGTTACTCCCTCGACTCCTGAAACTGCCTTCTCCACCCTTGCACTGCAAGCGGCACAGCTCATTCCTGTAACAGTGAACTGTTTCATAAAATCACTCCTGTTAGTATCATATTACACTTATATTATATATTATGATACGGAGTTTGTCAATTAACCGTATGCAACAAAGAACAGGCCCCGACTGTTGCCGGAGCCTTGATTCCTTTATTCAATTTTTAAGATTAAGCGACTTTCATCACTTAGCTGAATTTCCCTGTGGACTCACCCTTTCGGTTTATTCTTTAATGAAATACCTTTTTACTTTCATAGTATCACATACTTTCAAAGTATAGTAAGTAACTAAGGAGAATTATTAGTTCTTCATCGGGATCACCTTTCTGCAGAGCTGTCGGACAGATCAGCTCAGTATTTAAACCAGAAGATAATCTTAATTTCTCATCGGAATCAATCCTTACATCTAAAATTAGCTATTTATCTAAAGACTCGTTGTCGAAATTTCAGATAATCCTGTATCTAAATAAGAGTTTAGACAGAAGCCGTTTTTAAATTTCCGATCAGCATTACGTCAGCTTAGCGATCAATATAACATCATTCTGAACTTTCAATCACCGGAACAAGCACGAAGCCTATATTCCCTCTTAAAGTACATCGATCACTCAGCAAGCCCGCCGGCTTCACGCTGCTGTTCTGAATTTTCTTCCATTGGACTCACTCACCTTTCCGCTTGGTATCATTTACATTGAGGGGGTTACCTCAAGCCAAGTAAATTCAGCTTTGAGAAACTTACCGTTTCTCGTTTTCCTTGATTATATATTACCACAACTTTAGGCATTTGTCAATAGTATTTTTCAAGTTTTTGATAGTTTTTAGTGCGATTCGGCTATTTGTACAATTGGCAGTCTATCATTTACAGCAAATAGACTAATATTGATAGACAGCATATCATTTTCTTCACATTTTTCCTCTTGCAATTCCTTTTATAATAGTGTATAATATATTCAGTGTCAGATCGACCAACGCTGACTATACAATGTAAATTACATGGCGTTTCGCCGGATCGGAGGACTTTATGTCTGAAATGAATGAATACACCCCTGAACTTTTCGAGCTTATCGATGAAGACGGCAACAAGAAAAACTTTGAGCTTATGGACTGTGCTGAGATAAACGGCGAGCAGTACTACGCTATGGTCCCGGCTGTTGAAGATGAAGATATCCTGAACGCCGACCTCGATCTCGTGATCCTCAAAGTCATCGAGGAGGACGGTGAGGAGATACTTGCCTCGATCGATGACGATGACGAATTCGAGGAAGTTTCCGGCTTTTTCATGAATCGAATGGAAGAAGCTTTTGAGGAATATGGCGAAGATCTCGACGACGAAGACTGACTTCCAGAATTTTTTTCAAAAATACATAAAAAATACTTGATTTTTTGATTTGGTTGTGATATAATATATACAACAAATAAATATTCTGCCTTGTTCGAGTAATTATAGTTTTTATAATCCAACACATCTCCTAAGGGAATTCAGCTCCGGCTGTGGATTGCAGACCTCCCGTTTTACGGACGAAGGGAGCGTGAAGCATTCGGGCGTTTACCCACCTGCTTCGTGCGGGTTTTATGCACTATATGACGGCAAGGCGGATTTTTTTATCTTGTCGCATGGTTATATATGATTTAAGCCGGAGTACGTAAATACTCCGGCTTCTTTATCTGATATCAAGTTTTGAAACATCGTAATCGGGATATTTCTTTGCGACCTTTGCGGCATATTTTCTGTGACCGCTGAGGTAATCACGGTATAGAGAAACATCTCCGTCGCATTCACGATGCGTGCTTTTGAGAACGTCTATTGCGATACATATTTTTTCTTTCTGTGAAAGATCATAGTGGACAACATTGCCGTGAACGTTCGTATCGATGCCTTTCCTGAATATTTTCTCCGCAGCAGAGCTGTCGAAGAAGTGCGTCTTCTTTCCGTTTTTGTCCTTAACAGATCTGAACGATGCGAGAAGTTCGGTATGTACTGCATTTGATACGACCTTGCCGGACGGGATATACTTGACGACCGTACTGCCGTTTTCCTTCCAGCTCACTTTGTGGAGCATCAGGCAGGAATTGTCGAAAATACAGTCATTGGCGGATATCCTGCCGAATCTTATCTCACGCAGTTCAGGGCATATAAAAGCATTTTCCTCGATAGTGCAGTTCCTTTTGAAATCAAGCTTCTGCGAATCGCCGCGAATGCCGAATGACGCTATCACTTTAGCATCGCCAAGTTCTTCGTCAGTGCAGCTCTCTCCGGAAAATACGTGTACAAGCTTTTTATGCTGCTTGTATTCAGAACCGTCAGCATTTTTCACTTCAACGTTCGGCGGGAAGTAATTATCATCAGGCTCGCCGTGAGGAAGAATGATCTTGCAGTCGGGTTCTTTCTTGCCCGGTGTAAAGATAAATCTGCTGAAAGCCTTGTCGCTCAGCGTGAGCTTCTTGCAGGCTGAAAAATCAAATACAGCTCCCTTGGCGAGAAGTTCCAGAGCATTGTCAGAAATGAACACATCTGCACCGCTCGGAAAAATGAATTTCTTCTCCGTTTTATTAAAAAGAATAATGCTCAGCACGGGCGAAAATGTATTTGCCACAGCCTTGTACTTCGTCTGGAGCGGTGTATTCACGAAAAAGAGCGAATTGTAAATGCGGCTCGTGGCCGTTATCGTGAACGATTCAAGTCCGCTGCCGGAGAATGCGAAATTTCCGGTCTTGTAAAGTGCAGCCGGGAAATGGATATATTTCAGCGAAGTGCAGTCCATGAAAGCTCCGCTCTCAATGCTGCATAGCGTTTCCGGGAGAATCACCTTTGAAAGTGACCTGCACTGTGCGAAACAATGCGAACTGATATATCCGAGTCCGGGAGCAATGACGCATTTTTCGATGATGCTGCCGTAAAATGCCCTGTCCCCTATCTTGCGGAGAGTCGAGGGTATCATCACGACTTTCAGCTTCTTATCGTCACGGAAAGCTTCTTGTCCGATCTCATTTACCCTCATTCCGTCGATGTATGACGGGATAACGAGTTCGTCCTCATTCCCGTGATAGCCGGTTATCCTTATCGTATTGGTTTTTTTCCTGAAGGAAAGCCCCATTTTCACTGCTTCCTTTGAAGCCATGAAAGCTTCCGGGACAGCTTCGCCTTTGAATTCTATCTGCTTGGGGACATAGACATCGTCTTCCATGAGGACTCTTGTTTTTTTCTCAACGTTCTTGAGTTCCTCGTTCATGGCGTTCGTCCATTGATCCTTGGTCGAGAAATTCTCCTCTATCTCCTTGCGGATATCTTCTTTTTTGGGGATACCCGTCCTGATGACAAGTACGACTACGACTATAAATATTATGATTATTATCGGGATAAGTGCGGGAGCTTTTTCAAAAAGTGCAACCAGATCGGGCATATCGTCACCTCGGAGATATACCGCAGCTCCGGGAGATGAAAGGCGGTCAACCGTTTCTCCCGTATGCCGGGCATATAAAATAAACGTCCGAAGCGGAGTCACACCGCAGTCTCTTTTCGGGGGAAAAGCATTCTCAGGTTGAACTATCCGGACGGCCGGGCAGCAAGCTGCTTCTATCTGGAAGATCGTTTTAACTAAACTACCGGCAAGAATAATTATATCATCTTATTAATTATTTGTCAATAATTTTTATAACAAATTTGATAGAACTTTGTTTGACCTGTTTGTGTACTTTGCTGCAACCCTGTTATTTTATTTCTGGAGTTCATTGAGCTTTTCTGCTGTTACAGGAAGGTCATTCTTGGTGAGCGAACCTGCTTCCACCATCTGGACAGCGAGTGCATCTATAGACCTTACGCCGTCCGGAACGTCAACACAGTCAGCGTTTGCAAGGCCTTTTTGACTTATCGGGTATTTTTCGGGGTTTGCAAGGAACTGCATTATGAGAACAGCATCGGAGATATCAGTGTTTCCGTCGCAGTTGGCATCGCCGTAAACGACATCTTTATCTTCGCTCGTGGGTTCGCCGTCTTTATAAATCGCCGTTACTGTAACTCCGCCCTGAACATTTACCGATATTTCGGGAGAAGTGAGCTGAGACTCCGGAACATTTCCGCCGTTCACTGCCCAGTGGTCGAACGATTTTCCCTCTGCCGGGAGTGCTGTTATCGTAACGGGGAAATCAGTGAAGTATTCGCCTGTCCAGATGCTCTCGTCCTTGAGGAGAAGAGTATTGAGCTTTATGCTTCCGCTCGATGTATCGTTATTTACAGTGATCTTGTCAGTATTTCCTGTGAGGCGGAGGGAATTCTTCATAGTCTGCTTCACATAGCCTGAACGGTTCTGATAGAAATCAGAGATAGTCCTGTACTCGCTGTTGAAACGCTCCTCTGCCTTGTTTCCGGCGAGAGATGTGCCGTAGAATCTGCGGAGAGTGCTGATTATCTGCTGCTGGTAGTTGTTCTTGTAGTAGCCGATGACTTTCTCTGTCTTCTCAGGAGCGAAATTGTAGTTGGAAAGATCCATCATAGTGAGAGTGAACTGCTCACGGAATTTCTCGTTTTTGAGAAGATTTATAAACATCTTGCACTCGTTGCTGTCTCTCGTCTGTGAGATTCGTGTGAAGCAGTCGGCACGGACAGACTTCGATTCGCTATTGTAGAGTCCAAGACCGGATTCCGTATCAAAGAGGAACATTCTCCACTTGCCGTCGGCGTAGGGATTTGTCTCGTCGGTGACAGTAGCTTTCCATGCAGCAAAGTTGTTCTGCGGCCAGTCATCGTTAGACCAGAAGATCTGTGCTGCGAAATAATCTATGTAGCTCTGCACATCAAACGCCTGCTCGAATTTCTGATAATTGGCGTCCTGCGACATATCGCTCTCCGCAAAGGAGCGGATAAGGTCGTTCCACTCGTTGAGATCCTGTTCAGTTCCCTCTTCTGTTTCGCCGTTCTTTATGAGGATCATGTCCTTGTTATTAACGCCGTAGTGAGCGTCGATGTGGTCGCCGTCAACCTTCTCCGTGATCTGGTAGATACCCCAGAATTCGCCGTCGATGAAGACGATGCACTCATTCGTAGCCTGATATGCAAAATCCCTGTCAGAAACGAGCGACTGATTTATGGAATCACGGAACATAGCATATCCGGAGTCGTTTCCGCCGTTTCTGAGTACGACTGATTCGTATTTCTTGATAGCTTTGCCGTTCTTTGCCTTTGTGGAAGTTCCGTCAAAGAAATCGAACTCGAATTCCGGCTTGCCGTAATCCTGACGTGCATAGACATTGAAGCTCTTCTGCGGTGCGGAACGTGATGCAGCACCCTTGATACGGATACCGACATTCTGAGAGATGACAGTCTCGCCGCCGGAGAACATCTCCATTGTGGCTTCACGCTCCCATTCTCTGCCCTTCTGGGTGTAGTTGGCTTCCATTTCCCAAGGGTTTATCATGCCCCAGCCGCCGAAACCGCCGAAGCCTCCCCACGGGTTCTGGGGCTGACCGCCGCCGCCGTTCTTCTCGTCAAAGACCTTGCCCTTGACATAGATGCCTTTCTCGTAATCAAAGAGATTCGAGGGATCGGTAACGAGAGAAACGACCTTCATATTTTTATAGAAATCAGTATTCGTCTTTCCGACGAAATAAGTTTTTGTAACGATATTGCTCGTTCTTCCCTGACTGTCAACGCATACGGCACGGACAACAGCAGCCTTGTCAACTTTTTCTGACGGAGCTTCTGCACCTGATGCACTTATGTCTGTTTTCGCACTGAGTACGTTAGGCGAATCAGACATATCCTTTATCTCTATAGGAGAAGTATACTTTGCTGAATCTGCTGTCGGATCGCTGCCGTCTGTCGTGTAATATATCTCGCAGCCGTCCGGTGCAGTTATCGTGAGCTGGAACGAATTGTCATAGAATCCGCTGTCTGCCGAAAAAGCCGGGAGCTTCACTGCATCAGAGCCTTCCGGGGCAGCATTCTCGCTTCCGGGAGTGCATCTCATGACAAAAAAATCAGCACTTCCGTCCGGATAGCGTCCGTAGGAAGTATCAGATGCCAGAGCATCGACTGTGATATCAGTGACCTTGTTTCCGGCTGCATCTGTGAGGATAAGAGTCTCACCGGACGCAGAAAGTCCGAACGGAGCTATCGATGTATTCTCCGCACCTGCTGTGCTGTCGCAGTATATCGTGAGTCTCTGTCCGGGAGCAACGGCTGTTCCCTGCGGAAAAGTGAACTTGTACGGCTTTGCTTCCTTGTCGGAAAGTCCCCAGCCGCTCAGGTCAACGCTCTCTCCGCCAGGATTGTAGAACTCAACGAAGTCATAAAGTCCTCCGTCGGGAGCCGGCAGAAGAGTGTTCTTGGTGCATACCTCGTTGAATACGACCGTTCCGGCTGCCGATGTTTTTACCGGTTCGGTGAGCTGTGCTGCTCCTGCTGTCATCACTAAGCTCATGATGCCTGCAAGTGTATTTTTTAAATATTTATTCTTCATATATCAGACCTCCTGGAATTAGTCCCTTCTATACACGAAAATTATAACATCAACATCTCTTTTTGTCAACTCTATATACAATTTCCGCAAATATTGGTCAGTTTTTGGCATACAGAGAAAAGCCGTTTGACTTTTCTGGCCTTATGTGATATCATGATTTACACAAAATCAGTACATCATGTACGTTTCAAGAGGTCGATATGAACAGAAATGAACTTTTAGCCGCTGCTGTCGGGATAAGGGAGAAACTCCTCTCATTTGCAGCCGGCGTGGACGATATATCGTCATTCACAGCGGAAGATACCGCTTTCGGGCTTTTCTTCCGGCTCGCATCGCTCAGGTATATGGAAATGAACGGACTTCTCGCAGAGGGAATGTCTCTTTCGTACACCGGAGGCGGACACCGAAAATTCCGTGAAACTCTCATCAGCACACTTCATTTTATCGAAAAACTCATGCCGGAGATAACGGAAGGTCTTCCGCCTGTAAATGAAGACTTTTTCCCGGAAGACCTGCATCTTCCCGGAAGTGCCGCCGCTCTGCTCTGTTCAGTTCCGGCGGAGATGTGGAGAGACAATGTCCAGCTTGTCGGCAGGCTGTATCAGTATTATCTTGCTCCGGTGAAAGACGAGATACTCGCTTCAAAGGGAAGGTCAAAAGTCACTCCCGAAAAGCTCCCGGCTGCGACGCAGATCTTCACTCCGGAATGGATCGTCCGCTTCATGACCGACAATTCGCTCGGTCAGCTATGGGAAGACCTCGGCGGAAAAGTACCGCCCTCGGAGCTTTACTTCGGCAGAAAAGAAGTTCTCACGGAAGAGAATGCGGTTTTATCCCCTGCCGGTGTACGTTTTATAGATCCGTGTGCCGGCAGCGGAAACGTCCTTGTCTATGCCTTTGAATACTTCATAAAACTCTACAAGCAATGCGGTATCAGCGAAAAAGAAGCCGTCCGGCTCATTCTCCGGGATAATATCAGCGGTGCGGACATCGACAGGAACACCTGCCGTATCGCCGGATTCGCTCTGATGATGAAAGCCGCAAAATATGACAGGGACATCTTTTCCGCCGGGATATCGCCGGATATCGCCTGCATAGAGCCGCTTCCGCAGAAATATATGAGATCCCTCACAGCTCCTCTCAGAAAGCTCGCTGTACAGTTCAGAAATGCCGCTGCTGCCGGTTCTCTGCTGCATATCAGTCTCCCGGACGGTCTGCCTGATGAAAAGGACGCTCCTGCTGAATGCCGCATGATGCTTCGTGCCGCAAAGATGCTCTCCCGGAAATACGACGTTTGCGTGACAAATCCGCCTTATCTGACAAGTTCTGCTATGTGCAGGGAGCTTTCGGATACCGTAAGGCAATACTACCCGGAATATTCCTCCGACCTGTTTTCGGCTTTCGTCGCAAGATGCTCCGAACTGACGAAAGAAAGCGGTTATACGGCTTTTCTCACTCCGTATGTATGGATGTTCATAAGTTCATATGAACCATTGAGGCATTTTATCCTCGGTAAATGCACTGTCAGGACACTTATCCACTTCGAGTATGCAGCTTTCGATGAAGCTACCGTACCGGTTTGCAGCTTCGTTCTCAAAAACAGATATACCGGTGAAAACGGCACATATCTGCGGCTGTCGGGATTCAGGGGCGGAATGGAAGTCCAATACAGGAAGACTGCCGAAGCCGCCGCAGATGCAACGCTCCCCTACCGTTTCAGCGTTCCGCCGCTGCATTTTGCCTATGTTCCCGGAATACCGCTCGTTTACTGGTGCAGCCCGAAACTGACAAAAGCTTTCAGGAACACTCCGCTCGGTGAGCTGCACCCTCCGAAGCAAGGACTTATAACCGGCGATAATAAGCGTTTTCTCCGGTTCTGGGCAGAGACAGACATCACCCGTACAGCTCTCACGTACTCCCCCGACAAAAAATGGTACGCTATCAACAAGGGCGGAGAATTCCGCCGCTGGTACGGCAACCGTGAGTACGTCGCTGACTGGGAAAATAACGGTGAAGCGATCTGTTCATTCACGGACGAGAACGGCTCGCTCCGCTCACGTCCGCAGAATCTTGCTTATAATTTCAAGCCGTCTGTAAGCTGGTCGCTTGTAACGAGCGGCTGCTTTTCAGCAAGGATATATGATGAGAACTTCATGTTCAACGTAGCCGGAATGAGCATCTTCCCCGGCGAGGACGATATCTGCTTCATGCTCGGTCTGCTGAACTCTAAAATAGCAGGCGTTTTCACCTCCATGATAAACCCGACTATGAACATGAACGCAGGCGATGTCGCACGTCTGCCTGTAGTGTGCGATGTGGACACAAAAGCCCGGATCACCGAGCTTTCCACGAAATGCACCGATATTTCAAAGGAAGACTGGGACGCTTTTGAAACGAGCTGGGATTTTAAAAAGCATCCGTTTTTATAAAAGAACTAAACAATTCAATTTTTTTAAAGAAATACCTAACATTCTATTGACATTCAGCCTGCTATATTATATAATAAGTGTGCAGAGTAATTGGTTTTTCGACTCTGCATAAATTTGATATAGGAGGAATGTTAATGACAAAAAGCATCAGACAACGTCTGATGTCTGTGTTTGCCGCAGCAGCGGTAGGCTTGAGTGGGGTCTCGGCAAAAGAGATATCTTCAGCCGTCAAAAACCGGCATATAGTCGGTTCGGCTGGTATCGAAGATACAGGGCATTATAACGCCGCTTCACCTGTCAACGGCTTCACTCTCACCGGTGAAGACCTTGAATGGCTCAGTGCTAATGATCTTCATGCTTCGATAAGCTTTGAAAACGTCTTCGGAGAACAGATCAGTGCCAATATCCCCGGCAATACCTACTACCTGCTTGTCCATGCGGTCGGTGATGATACTTCCGGTCCGTTTGGATACACCTATGGCGAAGGTGAATCAAAAGAACATTACAAGCTGATAAAGATCAGCGGCGGCAACACAGACGGGATCATGACCGAAGCATTCTCTGTGCTTCCGTCAGTCCAGCCGGAATACTCAATGTTTCCGGTCTCGGCAAGAACTGTTTCTGTTGACGGTGTGATCCTGAAAAGCGATGACAGCCAGTCGGAGCTTACGCTCGAAGATGCGATAAACCGCACCAACTGTCACGAAACAGACAACATCGAAGGAATGACTCTCAGCGGAGGCGAAAGAGATTCCTTCTCCAATCCGGAAGAGCCGTGGAAGAACGACGTGATCTCATTCAAAGCAACTGCCGGACACAGCATCAATGTCAATGTCCTTGACTACGATGAGGCTACCCCG
>CADBQF010000317.1 GCA_902796705.1 Ruminococcus flavefaciens | reverse complement strand
GAAAAGGCGGACTCAGAACTCAGCAGCTCAATAAAGCAAATGCTTCTTTTGCTTTAGCAAATCAAGCTGAAAATGAAAATGAAAATGTAAATGAAAATGAAAATGAAAATGCTTATGAAAATGAGCGTGCGAATGAAAATGTAAATGTAACTGCGGCTCACGCCAGAAAGGAAGCTGACGCTTCCAACGCACGCACGCCAAAAAGCAGGCAGAAAGAAATTTTTGTGAAGCCTACGATGACCGAGGTTTTCCTGTATTGTCAGGAGAGAGGGAACAACGTCAATGCACAGCGGTTCGTGGATTATTACGAGAGCAACGGCTGGAAGATAGGAAAAAATCCCATGACCGACTGGAAAGCCGCCGTCCGTTCGTGGGAATCCAACGGCTACGGAAGCACCACACGGAGCGATACCGGCAGAGATACCGGCAGCGGTTCCGGAGGTTATGATCTGGATTATAGCTGCATAGTCAACCGCTTCTAACTCTCCGGGCATAAAAAGGGGGCGGAATTATTTCCGCCCGGAAGCTGAACCGGCTTGCACGCTTTGGTCGGTGTCATTTTTCCTGCCTGAGTGTCAGTAAGTCCAGAACGGAAGCTGAGCCAGCTTCACCGCTTTGTCCGTTGTTAGTCTTTACAAGGCGGTAGTCTGCTTTCGCTCAGCCCATAATTGTTATTTGACGGGATTTCCACGATATTGCGTGAAAATAACGCAGCTCCTGCAATTCAGATTTGTCCCGGCAGGGACTCCGCAATTATGCATTATGCATTATGCATTATGAATTTGAAGTTTGCTCTGCTTTATTTTTATAAAATATATATCTGTCCGTCTATCCTGTAGATATACAGCACCGTATCTCCCGTTCTTGACGACAGTGAATATTCTCCGCTCTGACCGTCTACTGTGAACGTTATCTCCGTCTTTATCATATACCTCTCGGTGATCTCTGCATCGGGAGAAGCCTGCTTTATCTTCGCATCGAGTGCATTGAATCCCGTGATGCTCTCGTCGTCGCTCTCGGAATAAAATTCTCCCGGAATGATGAACTGGAACTGAAAATCTCCGCCTGCTGCGGCTTTGATCGCATCATATCTCGAATCAAGATATTCCTTGACCGACGTGCAGTCATAGTCGCTCATGATAAGCTCGATATACGGCTTATATCCGGCTTCTGTGAGGAGAGCTTCGTCCTTTGTATTGACGGCGTATATGTAGTCGGAGATCTTCCTTGCCTGTTCTTCGGTCATGAAGCGGTTGTCATATGTTATCGATACCGGGACATTGTCTGTGTCAGTGTAGAGGTCGGTCGTTGTCGCACCGAAAGGCAGGTCATTTTCCTTGATATTGACATCTTTTCCCATATTGTCCTGAACGAGTGCATTTCCGCTGGCAGAAGAAGATTTTTCCTCTTCGCTGCATGAAGTGAAGCTTGTGAGCATTGCGGCTGAAATGACGAATGCTGCTGCGGCTGCCGTGAACTTTTTCATATTCGTTTCCTCCGTTTAACCGAAAGTATAGTAAACTCCGTCCTTTACGGCGAAGAGTATGTCGTATTCGCTTATGAGCATGGATTCGGCTCCGTCTGCGTCCTTGGCTATGACAAAGAACGTGACGTACTCGAAGCTGTCGGCATTGTCCTTGACCGACTGCGAGAAATCATCTCCGAGGAGCGTATCAAGGTGGGCGAGGAAGTCATCGACGTTCTTTTCCGATGAAGAGAGGTCGCTGAGATCGTCGGGAGCTGTATCGAGGGGGTGTTCGGCTCTGATGCGTGTTATCTCGAAGCTGCCGCCCATGTTTGAGGAGAGGCTGTCACACTGGATACTGAAAGACTGGTCAAGGCCGTATTCGTAGTCTTTTTGCAGATAAGTCTCCATTCTGTCGGCGTATTCCGGCCAGATGCAGGTCTTGTATGTCTCGAAGTCACGGTTCTGGAAAGTGGTGAAATATTTTTCGAGGGCGAGCATGAGTTCCTGTGGGATATCATCATCGTAGTAGAGTTTTATACCGCTGTGACTGAGGTGATACGAGCCGAGATCGTATTCGTCGCTGCCTTCGGTGGGGGAGATGAGTTCTCCGACTTCACCCTCTGCCGGAAGTGACGGCTGTGAAGTTGAAGTTTCGGATTTTTTGCCGCAGGAGAAGCAGAGAACTGCTGCCGCAGATAAAGCGATGAGGGAAGATAATTTCATAGCCAAACCTCCAAAAACATAATAATAAAAAATAAATGACCGCCGCAGGCGGCAATAATGGGAGTCAAGAGGGACAATGTCCCTTTTGCAGGGGTGCATGAGGGGACGGAGTCCCCTAAGAAGGTAGCAAAGGCAGCGAAGCGAACCTTTGCGGCTGGTCTGGACTTACTAAGCCTAAAGCAGAGCAAACTTCAAATTCATAATTGCGGTGTCCCTGACGGGACATATTTAAAATGTAGGGGCGGCGGTGGGTTACTTGGCTTGAGTGTCAGTAAGTCCAGAACGGCCGCAAAGCGTGGCTTCGCCGCTTTGCTCTGTTCTTAGGGGACTCTGTCCCCTCATGCACCCCTGCAAAAGGGACATTGTCCCT
>CADBQF010000316.1 GCA_902796705.1 Ruminococcus flavefaciens | reverse complement strand
TGCGGATAACAGGAGTTGAACCTGCACCGAGTTGCCCCGACTGGCACCTGAAGCCAGCGCGTCTGCCTATTCCGCCATATCCGCATATGTATCATTTCAACTCTGATATTATAACATATTTCTTGGCGTTTGTCAAGAGTTTTTTAAAAATTCTTTTTATAGCAGAACTGCCTGCATTCTAAGGTGCAGGCAGTTCCGAAGGATCATATAAAATGAAGATACAATGCTATTAAGCGAGCTGTGCTGCGACTTCCTTGAGCTTAGCAAGGTCGTCATCAGAAGGAGCTTCATTCACGATGAAGCCTTCGCCGTTTACGACTTCAGCACCGGCAGCGTTTACACGCTCTACCCAGTTACGCATCCATTCGCCGTCACCCCAGCCATATGAACCGAAGAGAAGAACTTTCTTGCCGCTGAGCGAACCCTCTGCTGATGTGAAGAAAGGCTCGAATTCGTCTTCTTCAAGAACTTCTGCACCCATAGCAGGACAGCCAAAACAAAGTGCATCGTAGTCTGCTACATTTCCGCTGAACTCTGATACTGAGAAGAGTTCTGCATTAGCACCCTCTGCAACTGCCTTAGCCATAGCCTCGGTATTACCTGTGCCGCTCCAATAAATTACTGCTGTTTTCATTAAATTTCCTCCTTGGATATTGCCTGAAACAAGTTCAGGCCTTTTTTTAATCTATCGCACAGAATTTTTCTGCAACGATCGTACATTTGGAAGGTCTTCTGTGCGGATGCGGCGTTTTCGTAAACTTTCCAGTAGCCGCACATCAGACAATTTTTCCCCTGGTTGTCGATGAACCCCCGGATATCGCCAATGGGATATCCGAGGAACGCACCTATCTCGTGAGGAAAATCTCCGCACTTCATACGGCTCGCAAGGATATCGAGCATAGTATCTATATCCATATCCGAGCGGTAGCCGTATTCTTCAAGAAAATCCCTGACCTGTCCCGTTGAGAGCCATGCTGAGAGCATATGTTCCTGATAGACGTACACAAGTATCCTTTCCCTGCAGCGGCAGAGGACTCTTGCACGAAGAGTGCCGCTGCTGCCGGAAATACCGGATTCTGTGAGATATTCAGAGATCGTCTTCTCACTCTGTTTTACCGAGATGAGATTAGCACATTTGACTCCGAGGAGAGTAGGTGCTGTGTGCATAGCAAGATCATTTTCTATTGCACAGCGTTCAATTTCTGACATTTCTGCCTCCTTTGTAACCAGAGAGAAGCTGTTTCAAGGCACTGACGCTTGAACTGTGAACGTGTTCTACGGGGATACCGTATTTTTCGGAACGGCTCTTGACACCGCCGAGCATTTTGTGAGAACACGTACCTGTGAAGACCACCATGAGATCCGGGAAGCCGAGTTTATTTTCAAAATCGGCAGGCATCTGGGTGAAAACTTTGGATTTGAAATTAAAAGACTTGCAAATGTCCTGATAGCGTGAAGCCATGCGGTCGTTTCCGCCGACGATAACAATGCTCATAATAACCTCCTTGTTTTATTAGGCTAACATATATGTAAAAATCAAGCAGAGAAGTTTTTTCTATGCGTTAGTAATATCTAACAATAAAATGATACCATTTACTCACACTATTGTCAAGCAAACCGGATCGTTCATATGGCAGATTTGTCTGAAAAAGTCAAATATATTCTGTTATCACAAGACCAATATGTTGCTTTTGACTGCAATCTGCCTTGTAACTATTAACCGGACGCAACAGTGATATTTGTATCATTTTTGTTTTTCTTATTAAAATGAAGAAGATCATAGTATATAACTGCATTTAAAAATATCTGCTTTCCCGGAGAGAGAAAAATCACAGATGATATGTGTTGCTCTAAGCTAACAAAATATTATTATAATTGAATAGTGTAAATTCCAGGAGAATTTTTAAAGTCAGCGAGCGAATAGACAAAATATTTTTTCTGTGAGAAAAAAATATATAAAAATCGAATACTATGATCTGAAATCAAAAATAAGATATGTTCTGATATGTTATATATTTAACGATATAAGAACATAACATTGTTGACAGCCAAAAAGAAAGGTGTTATAATGTTTTATGTTATACGATACTAACAAACGGAGGTATATCTATGTCAGTAGTTGAACTAAAAGACGTTGTAAAAACTTACGGTAAGGGCGACGGTCTTCAGGTTGCTGTGGATCACGTCAGCTTTACGATCGACAAGGGCGAATTCGTCGTTATCCTCGGACAGTCCGGTGCAGGAAAATCGACTGTGCTGAATATGCTCGGCGGAATGGACGTTCCAACTGAGGGAAAAGTCATCGTTGACGGTGAGGAGATATCCTCTTACAACGACAGACAGCTCTCGGATTACAGGGCAAAAACGATCGGATTCATCTTCCAGTTCTATAATCTTCTCCCCGGACTTACGGCGTATGAGAATGTCGCTCTGACAAAGGATATCAAGAAAGATACCCTCGATGCCGGCGAGATGCTCGACAAGGTTGGACTTTCCGACCAGAAGAACAAGTTCCCGACACAGATGTCGGGCGGTCAGCAGCAGAGAGTTTCCATAGCAAGGGCATTGGCTAAAAATCCTACGATAATCCTCGGTGACGAGCCGACAGGTGCATTGGATTCGGAGACAGGAAAAATAGTCATCGATATGCTCCAGAAGCTTTCGAGAGAGAACGGCCATACGGTCATTCTCGTAACGCACAATGCCGATATCGCTAAGTGTGCCAACAAGATAATCCACATGAGGAACGGCAAGATAAAATCTATCAAGACGAACGAAAAGCCGCTCTCTGTTGACGAGATAGAATGGTAAGAGGTGCGGATGATGCTTTGGAAAAAAATGCTCAGGGATATCCGCTCGAATTTTGCACAGTTCTTCTCGGTGTTCCTGCTCTGTGCGGTGGCTATGATGTGCTATACGGGACTTCAGGCAAACGTCATCGGAGGAAATAAGGCAAGGGATAAATTCAATAAAAATACAAATTTTGCGGATGGCTGGATATACAGTTCCGGCTTTGATGCTCAGCAGGCTGAAAAGGTAAAGTCCATCAGCGGAGTGAACGACGTTCAGCTCAGGACGGAAGTTCCCGGAAAAGCTGACGAAAAGTTCAATTCTGCCGAAATGTACTGCTATTTTCAGGACAACCTCAACGTCACGAAGCCGTACACGGTAAAGGGCGAGGCTTACGATCCGGCTGACGAGGACGGCGTGTGGCTGTTCTACCGTTTCGCAGAGGCGTGGAAGCTCAATATCGGAGATAAGTTCACAGTCCATGCAATGGGACTTGACATCGAAAAGACGATAAAGGGATTCATAATAACTCCGGAATATGAATATGCCTGCTCGTCATCTGATACGGAGACTGATTACCACAATATCGGTTTCGCATATCTCTCGGCAAAAGTTCTTCCGGAGGAGATGAGCGTTTACAACGAGATACTCTTCACCTGCGACGGAAAGTCTCTCAAATACGAAGACAAGATAGCCGATGCTCTCGAAGACAATTATTCCTTCATCGCTGACAGAAAGAGCATCAGGGGCTACTATCAGCTTTCAGATGAGCTTAAACAGCATACGAGCTTTTCATATGTGTTCTCGTTCGTGTTCATACTCATTGCGATACTCGTCATCATGACGACGATGAAGCGAATGGTCGCTCATCAGAGGACGCAGATAGGAACGCTCAACGCTCTCGGAATGAAGCGGAGCAAGATAATGATACATTATCTCAGTTTCAGCTTCGTGATATCAGTTCTCGGCTCGGTGCTGGGAATATTCCTCGGAATCAAACTGCTCGGCGGACTTCTCGTTGACATTTTCGGCGGAGAAGCATATTCCGTCCCGGACTGGAAAGCCGGCTTCGACTTCAAGAGCGTGCTTTTTGCGGGACTCATGGTGCTTATCTGCACGGGAAGCTCGTATCTCAGTTGTGACCGCATACTGAAAATTCACCCGTCGGAAGCTCTCAGACCGGCATCTGCTCCGGCAGCAAAGCCGTGCATCTTTGAGAAGTTGCCGTTCTGGAACAAGCTCAGCTTCAATGTCCGCTACAATCTCCGTGATGTGTGCCGCTCGAAGATGAGGGCAGTCATGGGCATCTTCGGAACGTTCGTGGGAATGATGATGATGAGCATGGGACTCGGTGCGTATGATACGGTCGATTATGTAAAATCATGGTATTTCGGTGATATTCAGAACTACGAATATCAGGTCATCTTCAAGGACGATTCGACCGAAGAACAGGCAGAGGAACTCAAAGCGGAGATAGGCGGCGAACTTCTCTACCTCGAACAGATATCCATTGCAGCCGATCCTCACCCGACATCGGACGATATCGTGAGCTGCACGCTTGCCGTATCAGAGGGCGAACAGCTCTACAGAGTCTCCGACGTTGACCTCAACATCAGCACCATTAAGGAAGGCACTGTCGCACTTACGATGAAGCAGGCGAGAAACCTCGGACTCAAAGAGGGCGATACGGTCTACTGGAAGACTTCCTCGGACAATGACTGGAACGAGAACAAGATAGGTCTTATATCACGTCACCCGTCTATCACAGGCATCACGATGCTCAGAAGCGACTACGAAGCAGCCGGATATGACTTCAAGGCTTCGTCGCTCCTTTCAAAAACAGACTGCACATTTGCAAAGGACAGGAGTTATGTCTCCGATGTACAGAGCATGAAAGACCTCAAAGCTTCATTTGACAGCAGTATGGAGATAATGGATACGCTCGTGTACATCATGATATTCTTTGCTGTAATGCTCATCGTGATAGTTCTCTACAATTCGGGAAATCTCTCATTCAATGAGCGTGAAAAAGAGCTTGCAACGCTGAAAGTTCTCGGATTCAGGAGCAGTTCAATAAGAAGACTTCTCTCGACACAGAACCTCTGGCTGTCGATAATAGGAATAGTTCTTTCATTGCCGATATGCAGATATCCTGTACAGGCGATGATGGATTCAAACGGCGATGCGATAGACTGGCCGTGTGTGATAACACCGCTTTCGTATCTGCTGGCAGCGATATTTGTTATAGCAGTATCGGT
>CADBQF010000315.1 GCA_902796705.1 Ruminococcus flavefaciens | reverse complement strand
GAAAGTTTTAGGAAAGGGGTTTGGGGAAGAACCCTTTCTCAAAAGGGTTTTCCCCAATAGAAGACATAAACTTCTTTATAAGCAGCGGCTTGTATCAATCAAGCACGCTCAGGTCGTATGATGACATATCACTGACAGGCTCACAGCCGGCGATCCTGTTTCTGATATATTCGCCGTTCTCCGGAAGTTCGGCATCATCACCGAACAGAAGCTCTTTCACCTCAAACTCTTCATAGTATTCTCCGTCATAAATGAGTTTTGCTCTGAGGATAATGCCTGTCTCATTGTCGATAGTAAGGTAGAGTTCCTGATCCGGCTCTGTATTGAATACAGTTTCCTCACCCTCTTCCGGAGCCATTGCCGGTTCCTGCGGTACATCATCAGCTTCTTCGATCTCAGGTGAGCCTGTGCCGTCATATCTCATAAATACGTCCGTACACTCTCTGCCGAGGAAAGTTGTATTTTCCGTGATATCCTGTATATCAAAGTGTTCGATATAATCTCTGATATAATACTCGGAAAGAATATACGTAAATGCTGTGGGATCGTCTGAAAACTGTAAGTTTCTGTCTGCGATCTCATACAGGTCAGGGCTTTCATCGCTCGTATCGGAATATATGCAGATGAGCAGATCATTCACAAAGAACGTTTCATTATGAGTAGATATTTTTGCAAGCTCCTCAGGAGTCGTATTGTCTCTTGCAAGCATATCCTCATCGATGTCCCTGAAATATTCGGGAGTATGCGTCCATGTCTTCATCTCGGATTCGTTTCCGGTCAGGCCGTCTCTTTTGATAACTCCGTCCATGAACGAAACGCCGTTCCTATCCTCACGGTATGTCATATTGATACGGTCGAATGCTGTATAGTCCCTGCTGTATATCTTTTCGAGAATTTCTTCTTCCGTTATAGTATCCGGAGCTGTTATCGCCTCTGATACCGGTTCTTCCTCCGGCTGAGACTGCACTGTCTCCGAAGCGGAAAGGCTGTCAGCCGGTCTGCTGTTCCTGCTGAGAAAATGAGTGCCTGCGGCTGCCGCTCCTGCAATAAGCGTTACCGCAGCGGCAGCGGAAACTATCTTCATGGCTATTCCCGGACGGTATTTTTCTACGCCTCTTACCTCATCTCCTGCGGAGTATCCACCGCTGACACGCTTTTCCACTTCTCTGAACATACGCTCACGCTGAACTTTGTCGCCTGTGGGATATTCAGCGGCTATCCTTTCTGCATCTTCATCGCTGATATGCTTGAATATATCATTCTTTTTCATACTATCTCTCCTTAACTGATGCCGCTGAGAAGGTCTCTGAGTTTTTTTATCGCTCTTGAACACCGCATACGGACTGCGGCGGCTTTCATGCCTGTAAGTCTGCCTATCTCTTTGGCGTTTCTCTCGTAGTAATATTTTTGTATGATTATAGTGGAATCAGGCTCGCCAAGCTCTTTTATCTTCTGCAATATGAATGCCGTTCTTTCAGAATCCTCAATATTCTGCTCCAGACGTTCAGATGACGGAAGTTCACTGAATTCATCGCTGTCGATAGAGATGTTCTTTCCGGAATGCCCTGCAAGCTTTCTCCTCATATTGAGTGCCTTGTTCCTTGTGACAGTTCCGATGAACGGTTTAAGAGCTTCGCCGCTGAGATCATTTATGACGGAAGCGAAAGAATCTATGACACATTCCTCTATATCCTCAGCAGAGCCGTATCCTCTGAGTATGTTTACAGCTATCGCATAGACATAGCTGTAGTATTCCTCGAACAATGCCCTGTGTCCCTGCCGGGGCGAGTTTTCTATCAGTGAGATAATTTCCGGATCAGTCATTGAACACCACCTCCTTGTTGAGCAGATCTGCTTTCATTATACATATACACATAAACATTTGCAAGTGCAACAGGATATCAGAACTTATGCTTTGTCCGGGCAAAATTTCTTTATGTATGCGGATCCGTGAGGTCTTCTTTTTGATAAATCAATAAAGCTGTATAAGTGCATAGATGTTAAATATACATTTCAATTTTATCATATATCGATAGTATTTTAGTAAAAAGCTTGACATTTTTAATCAAACGTGCTATAATATATCATATTTATCAAACATTAATAATACTTTTATTTTATTCAGACTGTTTCCTCTGCACATAAAAAACGGCATACCCGTCACTATCCGGGTACACCGTTCTTTTATTATCGTATTTTTCTGAATATTGAAGACAGATCAACTCTTATCTTCCTTTTCCCCAGATACGATCCCATATCTCATCCCAAGGCATATCGTTCGCTTCCTTTCACTGTTTTTCACGGTTCCGTTTCATTGATATCATTATAGAACATATCGGTAAAATATACCACAAGATCGGAGTGAACGGAAAAATTTCGGGAGTGAATGAAAAAACGGTTCTGACTAAATGATGAGAAAGGAGCAACATATACTGCATCAAATGCCGTATACCGATATATTATGAGAATTGCAATATGTGACGACCAACTTCCGCTGCACGACGATCTGAAAAAACATCTCGAACAATATGCCATGCAGCGTCATTTAGCTATCGTCTATGACGATTATACCAAAGGTTCAGACCTCGTGGCAAGCGAACTTGAATATGACATCATATTCATGGATTATCAGATGAACGACCTTGACGGGCTTGAAACTTCAAGACGCATACGAAAGAAAAATAAAAATACTGTGATAATCTTTCTGTCAAGTTTTCCGAGCATCGTATTCGACACCTTTGAGGTCAATGCCTACCGCTTCCTTACAAAGCCTATAGATATGGAAAAGCTCTCCTCTGCAATGAACGATTACCTCGAAAGCCTCGATGACAGCAATTATATCCTCATAAAAACAGAAGATGACAATAAACGCATCAATATCAATGATATAATCTACGTCGAAGCTGCCGACAAATACTGCTACATAAGGACGGCAGAGGAAAATATCCTGCACAGGAACACTTTATCTGATATAGAAAAAATGCTTCCCGGTGACTGCTTTTTCAGGAGCCACAGAACGTATCTTGTCGGATTCAGACATATCGTTTCACATACGTCAACAGATATTCTGTTCGATAACAAGGAAAAGGCTCTTATAAGCAAGCTCAAACTGACACCGTTCAAAAAAGCTTTCACTGACTATGTGAAAAGATACAACTTTGCAAAGAGGCAGTAAATATGACAGATCTGAATATGATACTCAGGTTCATTATGTATATCGTCCTCGAATCGATGACCGTCTGGTATATCTGTATTTTTACTGACAACAGACCTCCGGGAAAGATATATACCGCTTCTGTTATAACGCTCAATTCCGCACTCATGGTATTCAGCATCACATTATCGGATAAGATAGAACAGCTTTCTGTTATAGTCTGTCTGCTCATGTATCTGTACTGGTTTCTCTACAGACTGCTTACATATGTCTGTATCTTCCGGAAATTCAATATCCAGATGATATATATATTTATACTGACAAGTGCGACTAACCAGATATACTACAATCTGATAAAACAGGTCGTTTCAGTCAAAGAAGTCAGAACGTGGACATCGTATATGCTGGAAGCGGCTGTCCTTGCGGCAATTCTTTTCCTTATCAGAAAAAAGGGCAAGGAAAAAGTCTATAAACAGATAATCCATTCCCTGCCGAGAAGACTGTATGTCCTGATACTCGTTCTGCTCCTGATAGCTTCTGTATTTGTCATGGCGGCAATGCGTGACGACGCTCAGAGCATCATACAGTACTTTCTGATACCTTCTATGATAGGCCTTGTGCTTTCGACTATAGCTATCGTAAGGATAAGCATATCAGAATCAGAAAAAAAATCTGCCGTAGAACTGCTCTCAAGGCAGATCGAAGGTCAGATCGAATACTATGAAAAGATAAACAGGATATATGCGGAGTTCCGCAGCTTCAGGCATGATTATAAAAATCATGTCCTGTGCCTCCGGGGACTTATCGCTGCTGACAAGACTGATGAAGCTCTTGAATATATGGAAACTATGCAGGATATGTCATCTCTCGGCAAAAACAGATACAATACCGGAAATGTCATCATCGATGCTCTTCTCAGCGACAAATCCGAAAAGGCTGAAAAGGCAGATGCAAAGCTCGATTTCTGCGGAAATGTTCCGGATTCCGGGATAAGCAATGCAGACCTCTGCATAATACTGGCGAATGCTATAGACAATGCGGTAGAAGCCTGCTCCAAAGACAGTTCCGGAAACATAAAGACGATAAAGGCAGATGCCGCCGTCAGACAGGGATACTTCTTTTTCAGGATATCAAATCCTGTGTTTGAGGAAGTCATATTCAAGGGTAAAAATGTACTTTCCACCACAAAAGCCGATAAGGAACACCACGGGCTTGGAGTGGCAAACATAATCCATACTGTCGAAAAATATGACGGTTCGACTGATATATCCACAGATAACGGAGAATTCACATTAGATATACATCTCCTGCTGAGAACTGTGTAAATGCTAAGAACCTGTCCACATAAAGAAGTTTATGTCTTCTATTGGGGAAAACCCTT
>CADBQF010000314.1 GCA_902796705.1 Ruminococcus flavefaciens | reverse complement strand
TGCGAGTAATGGGACTTGAACCCATACGTCTCTCGACACACGCCCCTCAAACGTGCCTGTCTGCCTATTCCAGCACACTCGCATCTTCATCAGGTTTATTTCTGAGGACCTCACCTGACTGCTTTAATATTATAGCAAATAAAAACGGGTTTGTCAAGGGCTTTTTGAAAATTTTTTCAGATTTTTTTGAATTTTTCCTGAGACAACGCTATTTCGGCAAATCCAGCTTCTTCTTAATGCGAAGTTCTTTGAAAAAACTCTTCAGCATACCTGAACATTCCTCTTCCATGATGCCTCCCATGACATTCGGGAAGTGATTGTACGGCAGCGAGAATATGTTCTGCACCGAACCGGCAGAGCCGCTCTTGAAGTCATACGCCCCGAAGTACACATCGTCTATCCGGGAATTTATTATCGCCCCGCAGCACATCGGACACGGTTCGAGCGTTATATATATAGCACACTCCGGCAGCCGCCAGCCGCCGAGAGTCCGGCAGGCTTCATCTATAGCAATGATCTCGGCATGAGCAAGGGCGTTCTTTGCGGTCTCACGCATATTCCTGCCCGTGCCGATTATCTCGCCGGTAGTTTTTTTCACAACGACAGCACCGACCGGGACTTCCCCCTCCTCTGCCGCCGCAGCAGCGAGTTCAAGTGCTTTCTGCATATAAATATCCATTTTTCCTCCGTCAGTACACCACTCTGATGAATATAGCCATGATACAGACAAGTACGACAGCTATGAACGGAAATGACTTTGCCGCCGTGAGCAGTCTTCCTTTCAGTGCAAGCTCCGATTCGTATACGGAAAGGCCGAATGCCGGCTTTCTCTTTTTTATGTAGACAAATGCAGCCGCAGCCGAACCCAAGAGGAACGCTCCGAGCATGAGCATATTTCTTATAAAGAATGCGTTCTCCGAATCGTCGTATCCGGCAATTACAACAGCGAGCTGGAACATCTTGTATACGATGCTCGACGATATCGCCGTGAACAGGCTGCCGCTCCTGAGCATTCCCACGGAAGCTATCACGGATATCGCCATGACCGGTATCACTTCTCTTATGTCCTGCGTGAGAAGACCGGCTGTCACCGATGTTATTATGACTGCGAACAAGTCCCCGAACTGTCTGAGTGCCGCAAACATAGCTCCCCGGAAGAACATCTCCGAGAGCAGCGACATGAACACTATGTCGAATACTGCATATATAATGAATTCCGTCTGTCCCCAGACTCGTATGTCGGCATTCACACTCTTGAAGAACGTGTATAGCTGGAAAGTTTCTGTCGAATAAGCTTTAGGCAGACTGACGACCGCCGAGAAAGCCAGTGCCAGCCCGATCGCCCCTATAAGTTCGACCGAATCGTTCATCGTACTCATGAGTTCGGCACGCACCGGGACTTTCAGTGTCTTCCGGACGTAGATCATCGGCACAGTGACTTTCAGCACAGCGGTGATTATAAGAGCGGTTATGATGCCCGTTCCTCCGCCGTACAGTGCCGAACCGAAAAACGTTCCGTTCACGTCCATTCCGGCAGCACCGAGCAGGAAGCCGACGCATCTGCCGACGATATTATCTATTATAGTCCATATGAGCATAGCCACACCGACAACATACATCACCCTGCTGACGGCGTGTTTTTCGGCATCTTCTGAGCTGAGTCTTACGAAGCCCTTTCCGTCCACGAAGACGCTCTCACGCTTATCGACACGGAAATTGAAGGCGTAATCATTTGCCTTGTCCCTTCTCCAGCGTCGGAAATTCTCATTATAGACCTCATTCTGCGTAGAGTAATCGAATTCCTCCACAACATCTATGATAGTTTTAAAGTTACTGCCAATAGTTTCGGACATCCGATCACCCCCTGACGTATCTATATATTATAACATAAGATAAGCGTATCGATTGTTATTATTTCGGGATATATCTGATAATATTCTGTTAATTGATAAGATATTTTATTTTAACCGGAGCAATTTCCCGGCATTTTTGAAAAATATCTTCTCTTTTTCGTCATCTGTCAGAGGAAGTCTGTCTATCATTGCTATCTCGTTCGCCGGATCGTCCCACGGGCAGTCGCTCCCGAAGAGTATCCTGTCCGCTCCGTGCATCTTTATTATGCGAAGCACCTGCTCGTCCGATATCCCCATGCTCGATATGACGCTCACATCGAGATAGAGATTAGGGAATCTTCCGGCAAGATGCCGCTCAACATCGTCCCACATATAAATGCCGCCGAGGTGTGCGGTGACGAATGTGAGTTCCGGGCATGAGGCGACAGCTCTCGCCATTCGCTCCGGAGTGCATCTCACGTCGTCCGTGCCGAAAGGATCCCAGCCTCCGTGGAATACGGCAAAAAGTCCGCACGAGGCTATTTTACGGTA
>CADBQF010000313.1 GCA_902796705.1 Ruminococcus flavefaciens | reverse complement strand
GGCCTGTCGCTGGCATGGTGTTCGGCTGCACTGGGAATGACAGGTATATATATGAGCCTGCAAAATGAGCTTTCGTACCTCGATCCGCTCACAAAGCTCTATAACCGCAATTTCCTCGACCACAAGCTCAGCGAGACGATACGAAAAAAGAATCACATCGGCGGCATTATGATAGATATCGACTACTTCAAGACGATAAACGACCAGTTCGGCCACTCCACGGGAGATGAGGCCCTCATAGATGCTGCTGCCATTATCCGCCGTGCCGTTCCCGTAAAGGCTGCTACGATAAGGTTCGCAGGCGATGAGTTCATCGTCATCATGCGTACCGCAAAGGAAAGCGATATGACAGCCGTGACGGAGAGGATCCGTGAGGAACTCCGCAGATTCAACGAGGCTCATACCAAAAAGTATACGCTCTCTTTCTCGATAGGACACAGTATGCTCGATCCGGAAAAAAAGTTCGGCTGACCGCTTCTTCAATGATATGGATTCAAGTATGTATGAGGAAAAACGCAAAAAGCACAGCCGCTCTTCCGCAAGGAAGATCGAGGTCGTTATCCGCAAGCCGGAAAATACCACCAAAAACGGGAGCGGTGTTCTGTGATCTGCTTCCGGATAAGTTATTATTGTTCAAATCAAAAAAATGCGTGACAAATGCCATTAAATGGTGTATAATATATTTACCGGTGCATACCGGTGCAAAAATCTATGATCGGAGCGAACAAATATGTCAAAGAAACCCTTTTACATCACCACACCTATCTATTATCCGTCGGGCAATCCGCATATAGGTCACTGCTATACTACAGTTGCGTGTGACTCTATCGCCCGTTTCAAGCGAATGCAGGGTTATGATGTAATGTTCCTTACCGGCACTGACGAGCATGGTCTTAAAATAGAACAGAAAGCCGCTGAACAGGGCATTTCACCGAAAGAGTACGTGGACGGCATCGTTGAGAAGTTCAAGGGACTCTGGAAATACATGAACGTGAGCTATGACCGCTATATCAGAACTACTGACGATTACCACATCGAAAGCGTTCAGAAGATATTCAAGGAACTTTACGACAGAGGATATATATACAAGGGCGAGTATTCAGGAAAATACTGTACTCCGTGCGAGAGCTTCTGGACAGACTCGCAGCTCGATGAGAACGGCTGCTGCCCTGAATGTCACAGACCTGTTACTTTCGCCAAGGAAGAGGCTTACTTCTTCAAGATGTCTCCTTTCGCAGAGAGGATAGAACACCTCCTGCTCGATACGGATTATCTCCGCCCGAAGACAAGAGCTACAGAGCTTGTAAACAACTTCATCAAGCCCGGCCTTGAAGACCTCTGCGTTTCAAGAACTACATTCAAATGGGGAATACCCGTATCATTCGATGAAGACCACGTTGTATACGTATGGATAGACGCTCTCTCGAACTATATCACAGCTCTCGGCTACCTCAACAGTGCGTACAGCGATTTCGACACATACTGGCCGGCTGATGTCCACATGGTCGCAAAGGATATCATGAGATTCCACGCTATCATCTGGCCTGCAATGCTCATGGCTCTCGATGTGCCGCTCCCGAAGCACCTTGCTGTTCACGGCTGGATAACTTTCAACGGCGAGAAGATGTCCAAATCTCTCGGAAATGTCGTTGATCCGTTCGTGCTTGGCGAGCGTTACGGCTGTGATGCCATAAGATACCATATCCTCAGAGAAATGGCTCTCGGTGCTGACAGCTCGTTCTCTAACGAGATAATGATAAACCGCATAAATTCCGACCTTGCCAACGGTCTGGGAAATCTCGTTTCACGTACAGTCGCTATGGCTGACAAGTATTTCGGCGGAACTCTCCCGACAGAGCGTGAAGCTGACGATATCGACAAGGATCTCAGCGGCGAGGCTTTCGCTAAGGTATGCGAGACTGTTACGGGATTCATCGACGAGACTAAGATAAAGCAGGCTCTTGAGGAGATATTCCGCCTCGTTGACAGAGCTAACAAGTATATCGACGAGACAGAGCCGTGGAAGCTCGGCAAGGACGAGTCGAAGAAGGCAAGACTTGCAACTGTTCTCTATAATCTTTTGGAGTGCATCAGAGTCATCTCAACGCTCCTTTCGCCGTTCATGCCGACTACTATGCCGAAGGTATGGGAGCAGATCGGTGCTTCTGCTGACGATGCAACGTATGAGAATGCTTCAAAGTACGGCGTTCTTCCGGCTGATGTCACTGTACACAAGGGCGAGATACTCTTCCCTCGTATAGATGTTGAAAAGGAGATAGAGGAACTCAACGCCATAATCAAGAAGAACATGGAAGCTGCCAAGGCTTCTCTCTCCGAAGCTGAAAAGCCGGCTGAGGAGGAAATGGAGATACCGGAGCTTCTCCCTGAAATAACTATCGATGATTTTGCAAAGATAGATATCCGTGTGGCTAAGGTGCTTGCCTGCGAAAAGGTAAAGAAATCCGACAAGCTCCTCTGCTTGCAGCTCGATGACGGAATGGGCGGAAGACAGGTCGTTTCCGGTATTGCCCAGTATTACGCTCCGGAAGACCTCATCGGAAAGAAGATACAGCTCATTGCTAACCTCAAGCCCGTAAAGCTCCGTGGAGTCGAGAGCAACGGCATGATCTGTGCCGCAGATATGCCCGGCGGCGGATGCAAGGTAATGTTTGCAGATGATTCTATCCCTGTAGGTGCAAAGATAAGATAATTATATTAATGGTCGCAGTGATGACGTTTTGTTGTCGCTGCGATTTTTTATGCAGTCGGCACTGTAAATATGAACAAATTGTAAACAATAGCTGTACGCCCTTGACATTATAGCCGGAAAAGATATATACTATCATTAGCACTCAAACACATAGAGTGCTAAAAATTGTTACGGAGATGTTTTATATGGAAACTAAACAGTTCAAAGCAGAGTCCAAAAAACTCCTCGATATGATGATCCACTCGATCTATACACATAAAGAGATATTCCTCAGAGAGCTTATCTCCAACGCAAGCGATGCTATCGACAAGCTCTATTTCAAGTCACTCACAGACGATAAAGTTGGTCTGAACAAAGAGGATTTCGCTGTCTGGATAACTCCTGACAAGGAAGCACGCACACTTAAAATATCCGATAACGGTATCGGCATGACAGAAGAAGAACTCGAAAATAACCTCGGTACTATCGCTAACAGCGGTTCTCTCAAATTCAAGACAGAGAACAAGCTCGAAGAGGATAATCAGATAATCGGTCAGTTCGGTGTAGGCTTCTACTCCGCATTCATGGTAGCCAAGAAAGTTACTGTCATCTCAAAGGCTTACGGCAGCGACAAGGCTTATCAGTGGGAATCTGAGGGCGTTGACGGCTACACGATCACGGAAGCTGAAAAGAAAAATCCCGGTACTGATATAATCCTCGAACTCATCGATGACACAGATGACGAGAATTACACCGAATTCCTCGACGAGTACAGGATAAAGTCACTTATCAGGAAATACTCCGATTATATCCGCTTCCCCATTAAAATGGAAGTTACTCACAGCCGTCCGAAGGAGCAGACTGAGGAGGAGAAGGAAGCTAAAAAAGCTCCGGAGTATGAGGATTACATCGAAGTTGAAACTCTCAACAGCATGACTCCTCTCTGGAAGAAGAACAAGTCCGAACTCAAAGACGAGGACTACAAGCATTTCTATACCGAGAAATTCTACGACTATACAGAGCCGCTCAAATATGCTCACGTAAAGAACGAGGGCAATGCAAACTACAATGCACTCCTCTATATCCCCGGAAAAGCTCCGTTCGACTATTATTCAAAGGAGTACGAAAAGGGACTCCAGCTCTATTCAAACGGCGTTCTTATAATGGACAAGTGTGCCGATCTTCTGCCGGATTATTTCAGCTTCGTGAAAGGTCTTGTTGACTCGGAAGACCTCTCGCTCAATATCTCCCGTGAGATGCTCCAGCACGACAGACAGCTCAAAGTCATCGCAAAGAGCATCGAGAAGACTATCAGCAACGAACTCAAAAAGATGCTCAAAAACGAGCGTGAAAAGTATGAGGAATTCTGGAAGGCTTTCGGATTACAGATAAAATACGGCATCTACAGCGATTACGGCATGAACAAGGAAAAGCTCCAGGATCTCCTGCTGTTCACTTCTTCAAAGGAGAAGAAGCTTGTAACTCTCGATGAATATGTAACAGGTATGCGTGAAGATCAGAAGTATATCTACTACGCTACAGGCGGCAGTGCTGACAGGATAGAACAGCTCCCGCAGACAGAACTTGTCAAGGACAACGGATTTGAGATACTCTATCTCACCGACAGCGTTGACGAATTTGCAGTAAAGACTCTCCGGTCGTATAAGGATAAGGAGTTCAAGTCGGTATCTGCTGACGACCTCGGCCTTGAAACTGAGGAGAAGAAAGAGGAGATCAAGGCAAAGGAGGAGGAAAACTCCGGACTTCTCGCTGATATAGCATCTGCACTTGACGGCAAGGTATCAAAGGTAATTCTCTCACAGAGACTCAAATCTCACCCTGTATGCCTTACAAGTGAGGGCGAGATATCTCTCGAAATGGAGAAGATACTCAATTCTATGCCGGTAGACCAGAAGGTCAAGGCACAGAGAGTCCTTGAGATCAATCCTGAGCATGAGATATTCGGAAAGCTCAAAGCACTCGATGCAGACGAAAACAAGGAAAAGCTCGGAAAATACTCAAAGCTCCTCTACGATCAGGCACTTCTCATAGAAGGCCTCCCGATAGAAGATCCGGTAGAATTCTCTAACCTCATCTGCGAGCTTATGTAAGTTTAGAACCTTATACTATGCGGGGCGGAAAAACTTTCCGCTCCGTTTTTTTTGTCAGGCAGAATGGAAAATATCAAAAAACTGGTATGATTGACAAAGATTTAACAACATTTTCAGCCATTTTAACAAAGATATCTCCCTCCTTAAAAAAATTTCACGTAAATATTGACTTATCTGTTTTAAAATAGTATAATTAATATTGTATGGCAATACTATATCTTTTTATAATATATTTTTTTGGAGGTTTTTACAATGAGCAGAGTTTATAACTTCAGTGCCGGCCCTGCTGTACTCCCTGAGGAAGTCCTCAAAGAGTGTGCAGAAGAAATGATGGATTACAAGGGATGCGGTATGTCCGTTATGGAAATGTCCCACCGTTCAAAGGTCTATGATGAGATCATCAAGGAAGCTGAAAAGGATCTCCGTGATCTTATGAATATCCCTGACAACTACAAGGTCATCTTCGTTCAGGGCGGTGCTTCACTTGTCTTCGCAGGCGTTCCTATGAACCTCATGAAGAACGGCAAGGCTGCTTATATCATCACAGGTCAGTGGGCTAAGAAAGCCGCTCAGGAAGCTGAAAAGTACGGCGAAGTAGTAAGAGTCGCTTCTTCTGCTGACAAGACTTTCTCCTATATCCCTGACTGCTCAGACCTCGATATCCCTGAGGACGCTGACTATGTTTATATCTGCGAGAACAATACTATCTACGGTACAAAGTTCTGGGAACTCCCGAACACAAAGGGCAAGGAACTCGTTGCTGACGTAAGCTCATGCTTCCTCTCTGAACCTGTTGACGTTACAAAGTACGGCGTTATCTACGGCGGCGTTCAGAAAAACGTCGGCCCTGCAGGTGTTCAGATCATCATCGTTCGTGAAGACCTCATCGCTGACTGCCCGGCTCTCAAATGCACTCCTACAATGATGGACTGGAAGATCCAGGCTGACCATGAGTCTCTCTACAATACACCTCCGTGCTACGGCATCTACGTTTGCGGCAAGGTATTCAAGTGGATCAAGAAGATGGGCGGCCTTGAGGCTATGAAGGCTCACAACGAGAAG